>JAAFHB010000285.1:0-5769 GCA_010906965.1 Mariniphaga sp.
CCCGACTAACTACAAAATTTCAAAGAACTATTATTGCTAAAAATCCAATAAAATAAGGACTTTTAGATATCTTTGTTAACTAAACGACATTGATTCGGGAATGCTTAATCTCTTTTGAGCGTATACGTAATAATACGATGAGAGTCATCATTTAATCTTTTAGCTTGAAGAGTTGCTGAACTAATATAATTAATCATTATACTCAGCGTTAAAGTATATACTATGTTACCATTGGGAAGAAGCTCTTTTGCAATATAGATGTTTTTATCCTGAGAAGATCTATCATAAATGAGCTCAGTTTTATTACTCATGTTGTCTGTAAATGCTACTTTTATTGAAGAATCGTAAGTTGTCATCACAACCTTTGCCCCCAACAATTCATTTTTTAATTGCGCAATTTTGTATTCCTCAAGTCCTTGACAGTTCAAATCCGAAACAATAAAATTTTGTGCGGAGATTGAAACAACTAAAAAGAAACAACATAAAAAGAGTAACAATTTTTTGTTTAATATATTTCTTGTCATATTAACTAATATTTAAATATTATTTCAAACTGTTCTATTTGTGTTTATGTAGTTAATTCTTCAGGATGGTGCAATATTTAAGATCATTCTTCAGTATTTTTTAGATCTTTGCTTAATCTTTCCTGTCTTAATATATTCATCAAAGTAATCAAATATATATCCAGTAATTTGTCCATAGTAGATTTGATCACCATTCGGATTCAATATTTCTCCATAAAGTGGATTTCTATCGGGTCCAAACTCTCCGTTAAAAACAAATCCATTTTCATAATTCATGCCGATAAACTCCCCAATACCATTTTCAATGTACTTTCCTATTCTCATGATTTCTATTTTTAAATCCCGCTAAAATTTTTACGATTAGCTTTCTTCAGCTAAAATCTCTTTATAAACATTAATTATTGTCTTCGCATTGTCAATTTCCGAGAATATAATATTTGCAAAGCCATCAATAAAATTAGGATCATTTATAAGCGAGTTATACTCTTCTCCTCCAACGTCCTCGCAAATTGACCTAATTTCACAAGCATCAAATGAATCATCAATATCCACCAAACATTTCGCAACTTTTATAAGTAATTTAAATTCAGTACAATGATTAAGATCTGGCTCTAATTTTCTTTTCTCCACTGGAATTCCTTCAATTAATTCCTTTAATACCTTCCTTGTTTCAGTTTTCACGATTCGTTTTTTTTAATGGTTTTACATTTATTTAAAAAAGATGTATTCACTCTTTTGACTTATTTATTAAACACATGAAGCCAATTATTAACACCAGCCGGAACTGCCACAATCAGAGCTGACTAAGTTTTCGGTAATTAGGAATTCATTTAGCAGCTAATTATCTTACAGCATCAATCCAACTTTTCGATTGCATGTCATAATAATACAACTCATCAATAAGATAACCAAGTTTATTCATTTGATCTTGGGCACTTTTTAAATCACCTAATTTTAGAGTATTCATCAATATATCATATTGTCCATTTTGCAACATTTCTTTAAATGGTCTGTAATCATTGTATGAATTAGTGAATGATTGGTCAATAGAGGTTTTAGCTCTCTCTAATTCAAAAGTTAAATATCTAATAATTATACTCTTCCTATTTTCAATAGAACCCATCCACCAAGTATCGCTTTCAAAAGTATGTTGATTTTTACCATAATCATTATAAATGACATATGATTTCATTGATTGTAAAAAACTTGGTGGTCTTTGATCAATCCAAGGTGACTTATCTTCTATGCGATACGTCAATATTTTATAATCACCTTCAAATTCAAATCTATTATTATTATAAGAATACATTTTAATTGATGGAAATTCTCCCGAATCATTGAACTCTAAGCACAACTTTGTGCTTTTAGAGATTGATTCAAGAAACAATCTAGCAGGATTATCCTTAACTTCATATACATTAAACACGCTAACATTGTTAAAAACAACTTGATTGTTTAAATCATCAATTTGGATTCTTCCTAAATAAGTATAATACTTGTGAGTCTTTCCATAAGATTGTTGAATAATCAAACTCTCGAAAGAAATGAAGACGATAATTATTGAAATGATTTTTTTCATAATAATTTAAGTTAGATATTAAAATACTCACTCTTTGCGTACATCACATAAATAAGATAAACAATTCCATTGATTATTTATCTGACACACAATTTCAATCACGGCCTCATTCTGTTGATTTGAGGTAATTCTAATTAAGTTATGTTCGGTAAAAAATACGCATTGAACATTAATATTTGAAGTTTTACTCTGGAAATTATATATTTTATGATTACTCAACCCTTTATTGTCGTTCCACATAAAAATCGTCTTACCTGTATCTAATAAAAAATAATCATTATTAGCCGTTTTTGTAATTGTCTTACCTGTTAAAACAAAGCCATTCTTTGGATTATCGCACTCGCTGATTTTAACAATATTTTGTTTAATCGTATAATTAAAGGTTTGAGAAAATGAGGCAGAATAGCATATATTAAAGAGAAGTAAAATAAATAATTTTAGTAATTTCAAGGCATTTTTGTTATTTGATATTCAATGGTGAAAACAGAGTATTTAGAACTAATCTGGATTTTCAACAATAAAATTATTTCATTCCAATATAATTGGCAAATATATCTAATGTACCTCCACTTTCTTGTCTCCAAAATGACATACTTTGATATTTACTTAATTCATCAGCATTTATTGTTCCAATACTTTTGCTTTCAGGGTTAATATTTCCATATTTATCGTGAATGTTATTAACTAATTGAATGGTGAAAACTCCGCTTTTACCTTTCAATGAGTTATATAATTCAACATCAAGCCCTTGAAAATCGCCGGTCATACTTCCCCACTTCTGAGGATCCCCATACCATTGAAAATCCGTAATAATTACTTGATATTGATCAATTTTGACGAATTTATTAGAAGTACAGGAAAACAAAAGTAATGTAGCAAATAAAAGTAACGTCTTATTCATAAATATTATTTTAACTGCTTTTTATGCATGCAAAAATACAAAATAAACCTCATATTGCTTACAATAATTTTTAATTCTTTTACTGATTTAACCTGCAATCCTATTCAATATCCTGATTGCTGCCGATTAGTTGAAAATTTTTAAGTGTGAGTCCACTCCCAAAAGTATTATTTTACCACCAAGGCTCAAAAGCACAAAGATTCACTAAGTTTAAACATCTAATATTCATTTCTTTGTGAATCTTGGTGTCTTGGAGACTTAGTGGCATTCTTTATCTTTTGACTTATCGGAATGGAATCAAGGGTTATGCTTGTAAGTGGCTGACAATTTGCTGAATGTTCGAAAAAGACCCCTTTCCGCGTATTAATGTTCATCAATTGATGCTGCGGCGGGCGGTCATCGGCTTTTTTCAGCAAAGTCACATTCACATTGCCCAGCATAAGCCACAATTTTCCATCTCTGTCGAGTTCAGCGAGCATCATCTTGAGCATCATCCTGCAAAAACTGCCATTCGGATGAGCCATCACAAGGTCCAGTATCAGTTTGTAATTCATTCTCTCGCTGTATTGCTTTAGGTTCAGGTAATCAAATACCGACAGTATCGAATCGTAGACAAAAAACCGGTCTTTCTTTGTCAAAAAAGGCAAAAACCACAGTGGCTCTGTCCGGTTGTTGACCTCAGCATAAAAAATGCTCTCCGAACTTTTGTAAAAATCGGTCCGCAAACCGAGGTAAACCTTTTGGTGCAAATCGTAAATGGCAATAGCGCTGTTATTAAACTCCGAAGCTCTCAGCAGGTACATTTTTTTTGCCTCGAAACCGGCATAGTCTGCCAGATTCACATTGCAGGTATAGCCTTCAGGATAAAGCCTGTAGCGCAACTCAACCTCATCGCGGTAAATTTTACTGATAATACTCATTGGTAGTGTGTTAGATTAGGTGAAATTCTTCAGAAACAGTGCAATACCATAAAACATGATAAAAATCATTTACAAAAATGATGATTTATAACTATTGCGTCTTCGAATTTACCACATTATTTTTGAATGAGCAATAATTTTATTTGTGTTTCCAACAATTAAGCGACAAATAATCATTCGAATATCAGGTTCACATCCAAAATTTATCAGGTCATGAATACCAACGTCACATTGCACGATTCTGTAAGCATTATTTTCAGCACAGTCGTTTCACGCTTGGCCGGTTCGGCTATTCTTTTCCTCCAAAAAAATCGGCCATTCAGTCAAAGTAATTTAACCCTTGCCTACTCCGTCTCATTTGTAAATAACAGGGGTAATAAACAGCAGAATAATCGCGAATTGTTGGTGAAAAACAGCTCATTTCTTAGGAGAAACGTCGTATTATTGGTAAGAAATAGCGCATTTCTTAGGAGAAATGTCGCGTTTCTTAGGAGAAATGCCGCATTATTGGTGAAAAACGTCGCATTTCTTAGGAGAAATGCCGCGTTTTTGGTAAGAAATAGCGCATTTCTTAGGAGAAATGAGGCATTTTCGGTGAAAAATGACACGTTTTTGGTGAAAAAAATCAAGGAGATGACTGGTCAATTTTGCCAATCATTCACTATATATTTCTATATTTCAAATCATTAACAATTTCAACTAATTAAAAAATGGAAACATTTAAAGTTTTGAGAACTTTCTCTCCGGGCAAGTACAGTGATTCGGAACTTGTTATTAAAACCAACCATATCGAGGATAAGTTGGATGGCAATCCCAATTTTCCGGATGTTGGTACCCTGCTCGCTCCTGTTACTAAGGCAAAAACCGATTTTATTTCGGCATTGAATAAGGTAGAAAATGGTAAAACCGAAGACACTGCGAAGAAAAATAGTATGCGTGCCATATTAGAGCAAACATTGAAAGATTTGGCCGACTATATCCAATTAAAAAGCAAGGGAGTGGAAGCCATTATTCTAAGCAGCGGTTTCGATACGAACAAAAAACCAACCGTCGTCGGACCTTTAGCAAGACCTGAAGGGTTACTCGTAAGACCTGGGAATAATAAAGGAAACGTGATAGTAAGTTGTGAAGTGATAGAAAATGCTGAATTCTATGAATTTGCCATCACAGAATCGCCAATTAATGTAAACAGCATCTGGATTCCTAAAACATCGACAAAACGTAAACTGGAAATTGGTGGATTGGTAAGTGGTAAGCAATATGCTTTCCGTGTTGCCGGTGCTGGCAGCGATCCATCACGCATCTGGAGTGATGAAATCCTGAGTTTTGTGCTGTAAAATAAGGCTGTCCCAAAAGTCAAACTCATATAACCGCAAAGGACACTAAGATTATTCGCAAAGATCGCAAGATCAAATTTACTAATATTTGTCTTTAGGCACTTTGCGCCTGCTTTGCGTTCTTTGCGGTTAAAAAAAGACTTTTTAGGCAACCCCATATCACAAAACAAATAAACAAAACTCCATAGGTGTTCCCCTAAAAAAAGGTAAATAAAATCAAATTAACTAATACTGCTACAGAACTGTCCGGGGCAACACTTACGGAGTTGATTTAGCATCGTATTCACTTTCCTCCGGTTGAAACCGGAGGTTATTTACCGGCAACTCTTACAGAGTTATTCTTAAATTGAGAAATTTGTATATTTGTAAAAAAGTGGATGATAAATGTCGCGATTAAAAATAGAATGGTTAACTCTTAAGTAATGAGATTGATTAAATGACGTATTTGATATTTTTAAAAAGTAGGTCCGAAGGACTTAAATTTGAATAACCGCCAGTGTAACTGGCG
>JAAFHB010000285.1:5857-11066 GCA_010906965.1 Mariniphaga sp.
CGTGGGCTTACACCCACGGTTATTCAGATTAGGTCCTTTCAGGACGAAATCCATTTTTTAAAATGCGACAAGAAATAGTTCCTATTACTTATTAAAAATAAGCGTGTTACTGATCTTTATCGTGGCATATGCAATTATATTTAAAAAATAAATCAATTGATGCTAAAAATAGTTTCTAAAGAATCACTCACCGAATTGAGTAAAAAGGCAGCGAAATTGCTCCGTAAGCGGCTTAATTTCAATTTCCACGACGATCTGGCAGATCCGATCAACCGGATGCTGAACGCTTTTGAACCCGGAACATACATTCAGCCGCATAAACATGAAAATCCTGATAAGCGCGAGGTTTTTATCATCCTGCGCGGAAGCCTTGTTGTGGTAATTTTTGATGAATCAGGAAATCCAACAGATTTTGTTTTGCTCGATCCGCAGAAAGGAAACCATGCCATTGAAATTCCGCCCGGAATATGGCATTCGGTTTTTTCACTTGCAACCGGAACAGTTGCTTATGAACTCAAAGATGGTCCTTACCAGCAGATTTTGGACAAGAATTTCGCTCCATGGGCTCCAAAAGAAGGCGATCCGGGGTGTGCAGCGTATCTCAGTGCATTGACAGAAAAGTATAACATCCGGTAAAAACAACATTTCGCACCATTTGGCTCTATAACGTTTTGTATGGGTTTAGATTTCTATTTAAAATAAAGAAACTAAATGATCGTCAAATCGTTTACTGAAAAACATTGTGTAACACAGCGTGAACTCTGTGAAACATTGTGTAACTTTTCCTTTAAATTATATAAAACCAGTAAATGATTTAAATATTGAATTCATAGTAATAAGTTATTTTCCACTTCAAACGTCATAGAGCCTGGTATTTCTTCGCATACAAAACCCATTCTTTACCGCTGAATCCTTTCTGTTTCTCTCCTTTTTCCTATTTTTGTTCCCTTGTTAAATGATGAGGCGTATTGTCACAATCATTTGACTGATAATTTGAACGATAAAACAGAAATGGCGATGATTGAAATTCCGAGCAAATACGATCCTTCGGTAGTTGAAGATAAATGGTATAAATACTGGATGGAGCAGAACTTCTTCCATTCCGAACCCGATGAACGTGAACCCTATACCATTGTAATTCCACCGCCGAATGTGACGGGTGTGTTGCACATGGGACATATGCTGAACAACTCTATTCAGGACATTCTTGTTCGTCGGGCACGTATGCAGGGAAAGAATGCCTGTTGGGTGCCAGGAACTGATCATGCATCAATTGCCACAGAAGCAAAGGTTGTTGATAAACTACGCAAGGAAGGAATTTCGAAAGATAGTCTTACACGTGACGAGTTTCTTGCTCATGCCTGGGAATGGACCGACAAACATGGCGGAATCATCCTCGAACAGCTTAAAAAGCTCGGTGCTTCGTGCGACTGGGAACGTACCTGCTTCACAATGGACAAGATCCGTTCCGAATCGGTCATCAAAGTATTTGTCGATCTATACAACAAAGGATATATCTACCGTGGTGTGCGCATGGTCAACTGGGATCCGGCTGCAAAAACCGCCTTGTCAGATGAAGAGGTCAATCACAAGGAAGAAAAATCGAAACTCTATTACGTCCGTTATAAAATTGAAGGAAGCAACGACGAATATGTGACTGTTGCCACCACCCGACCGGAAACAATTCTGGGAGATACGGCAGTTTGTGTGAATCCGCATGATGACCGTTTCAAACATCTTGTCAGAAAGAAAGTATTTGTTCCGCTCGTGAACCGGCTTGTCCCGGTTATCCAGGATGAATATGTTGATATCGAATTTGGAACGGGATGTCTTAAAATTACTCCGGCGCACGATATCAATGACTATGAAATTGGATTACGTCACCACCTCGAAGTAATCGATACATTTAATGACGATGGTACGTTGAGCGAAAAAGCACAGTTGCTTGTGGGCGTCGATCGGTTCGAAGCACGGAAACAGATCATCCCGATGCTCGAAGCGGCCGGAAATCTGGTTAAAATTGAGGATTACAATAATAAAGTAGGCTATTCGGAGCGGACTGACGTTCCGATTGAACCAAAACTATCGGCGCAGTGGTTTCTTAAAATGAGCAAACTCACCAAACCGGCAGCCGCTGCAGTCGAGAATGATGAGATCAAATTCTATCCCGCCAAATTTAAGAACCTCTACCGCCATTGGATGGAGAATATCAAAGACTGGTGCATCTCGCGTCAGCTCTGGTGGGGACATCGTATTCCGGTTTATTACCTTGCCGACGGTTCTTTTGTTGTTGCCGACAGTGAAGAGCATGCTCTTGAACAAGCACGTCAGAAAACAGGAAATAATCAACTTACATTAAGTGATTTGCGTCAGGATGAAGATGTGCTCGATACGTGGGCATCCTCATGGCTTTGGCCAATATCAGTGTTCGACGGAATCAATAATCCCGATAACAAAGAGATTAATTACTATTATCCGACAAACGATCTCGTTACTGCCCCGGAAATCATTTTCTTCTGGGTAGCCAGGATGATTATTGCCGGATACGAATACCGTGATGCACTTCCATTTAAAAACGTTTACTTCACCGGTATCGTGAGGGATCAGCAGCGCCGGAAAATGTCGAAATCATTGGGAAATTCGCCCGATCCGCTCGATCTGATTGCCAAATATGGTGCAGATGGTGTCAGAGTTGGAATGTTGTTCTGCTCACCTGCCGGGAATGATATCCTTTTTGATGAATCACTCACCGAACAGGGTCGTAATTTCAGTTCGAAAATCTGGAACTCATTCCGTTTGATCAATGGCTGGGAAGTTGATCCGTTAATTCCACAACCCGAACATTCAAGGTTAGGCATTGAGTGGTTTAAGGCAAAATTGAGCGAAGTGATCGTACAAATGGATGACCACTTCGATAAATACCGCCTCAATGATGCATTGATGACCATTTACAATACGATTCGTGACGAGTTCTCGGGTTGGTTACTCGAGATCATTAAACCGGCTTATCAGCAACCGATCGACAAAAAGACTTTTCAGGAAGTCAGTGAATTATTTGACGAAGTACTACGGTTGCTACATCCTTTTATGCCATTTATCTCGGAAGAGATCTGGCAATTACTAAAGGAAAGGAAACACGGAGATTCGATCATGATTTCGGAATGGCCAAAACCTGTTTCAGATCAAGGAGAAATATGCGAAAAGTTTGAGCTGATCAAAGAAGCCATTACGGGCATTCGTGCCATCCGTAAGGAGAAAGACATTGCCAATAAAGAGCAGTTGAAATTATTGATTGTCCCTGGCGAAAAAGGTTTTATTTCGGAATACAACACTGTCTTACTCAAGATGGGAAACCTTTCAGAATTGGAGATTACTGATCAGGAAGTTGACGGAGCCATGTCATTCAGGGTCCATACTTCGGCTTTTTACATTCCACTTGGTGATGTTGTGAATATTGAAGATGAGATCCTTAAAATTGAAGAAGAACTCAAATATACGATTGGTTTCCTCGAATCTGTAAAGAAGAAAACAGGCAACGAACGTTTTATGAATAGTGCACCTGCACAAGTAGTTGAACTGGAACGTAAAAAGCAAACCGATGCAGAAGAAAAGATTAAGATGCTTCAGGAAAGGCTTGTTTCGTTTAAATCGTCGATGAGTTAATTGAATTTAAGCATTGCAGCTTGATTTATATTGATGAAATTCAACCACTTCGTGGCTGTTGCGGTTACCATTATTCGTGCCGTGGGCTTCACCTTCGGTTATTGAGATTAAGTTCCTTCGGAACTTTCCAGGCAACAAATATTTTGCACAATAGCCTTCAAAAGCCACGAAGTGGTTGAATTTCAATAACCGTGAGTGCAACTCACGGGAAAAAGTAATCGAATGAACCAACAGCCACGAAGTGGTTGAATTTCAATAACCGTGAGTGCAACTCACGGGAAAAAGTAATAGAACGAACCAACAGCCACGAAGTGGATGAAACCGTGAGTGCAACTCACGGAAAGAGTAATAGAATGAACCAACAGCCACGAAGTGGTTGAATTTCAATAACTGTGAGTGCAACTCACGGGAAAGAGTAATAGAATGAACCAACAGCCACGAAGTGGATGAATTTCAATAACCGTGAGTGCAACTCACGGAAAGAGTAATAGAATGAACCAATAGTCACGAAGTGGTTGAATTTCAATAACCGTAAGTAAAACTCGCGGGAAAAAGTAATAGAACGAACCAACAGCCACGAAGTGGATGAATTTCAATAAACGTGAGTGCAACTCACGGGAAAAAGTAATAGAACGAACCAACAGCCACGAAGTGGTTGAATTTCAATAACCGTGAGTGCAACTCACGGAAAGTCAAAATAAATAACATCAGCCACGAAGTGGTTGAATAAATAGGAAGCTATGTCAAGTTACCGTCAGATTTTATATCATTTGATTTTCAGAACAAAAGATAGTCGAAAGACACTGGTTCAGGAACATTCCAGAGAACTTTATGCCTATTTGATGGGGATTATTAAGAACAAAAACTGCTTTCTGTATCGGATTAATGGAATGGAAGATCACTTGCATATTTTATCAGACTTGCACCCAACAATTGCTTTAGCTGACTATATGCGGGACATTAAAACATCATCTTCAATATGGTTAAAACAAACAGGGAAATTCCCTGAATTTGAAGGGTGGGCAGAAGGATATGCGGCTTTGACTTATTCCTGGAAGGATAAAGATATGATAGTTAACTATATAAAAAACCAACAGGAACATCACAAAAAAGAATCTTTTGAGGATGAACTAAGAAGTTTATTTAAAGAACATGGGATTGAAATTGATGAACGGTTTTTCCCATAATAATATAGTTCAACCACTTCGTGGCTGATGATGCTACTTTTATCGCTGCCGTGGGCTTCACCCACGGTTATTGAGATTAAGTTCCTTCGGAACTTTTTTCTGAGCTTAAATCATTGTTGCTTTAGATTTGAGTCGTTAATCAATATTCCTAAACAAATCATAGCCACGAAGTGGTTGAATTTCAATAACTGTGAGTGCAACTCACGGGAAAAAGTAATAGAACGAACCAACAGCCACGAAGTGGTTGAATTTCAACAACTGTGAGTGCAACTCATGGGAAAAAGTAATCGAATGAACCAACAGCCACGAAGTGGTTGAATTTCAATAACTGTGAGTGCAACTCACGGGAAAAAGTAATC
>JAAFHB010000286.1 GCA_010906965.1 Mariniphaga sp.
GTGATGCGCTTTATGAAGTGGCCAATTTCTTTAAAAGCGAAGAGATGATGGATAAGGCGAGGGAGATCGTCCGTTATGAGTTTGGACGATTGATGCCAATTCTGAAAACCTACCGCGAAAAGCTCGAAGGGAAAAAGGCAGTCATTTACGTGGGAGGATCATTCAAAGCCATCTCATTAATAAAGGCGCTCCGGCTGATTGGGATTAAAACCGTAGTTGTCGGTTCCCAAACCGGAACGGCAGATGAATATGGGATGATCCGTGAGTTATGCGATGATGAAACGATTATTGTAGACGACTCCAACCCGATTGAGCTCTCACAGTTTGTAAAGGAGACCGGTGCCGATATCTTTATCGGAGGTGTGAAAGAGCGCCCGATTGCCTATAAACTTGGCCTTGGCTTCTGCGATCATAACCACGAACGCAAGGAAGCGTTGGCAGGATATGAAGGGATGATCAATTTTGCCAAAGAGATTTATGCCACTGCGATGAGCCCCGTCTGGCAATTTACGAAATAGAATTTACGCTGTTCAGGACGAAAAGCGAAAATACGGCAATTAAAAACAGAAATTATGGAAACAATAGCAGCTGTTGCAACATCGAGTACTTCAACGCGAAACGCCTGCAAACTATGCGCGCCGCTTGGTGCCAGCGTCGTTTTCAAAGGAATCAAAAATTGCCTTCCGGTGATTCACGGAGCACAAGGATGCGCCACCTATATTCGCCGGTATATGATCAGTCACTACAAAGAGCCGGTTGACATTGCATCGACTAATTTTTCAGAAGCAACTACCATCTTTGGTGGCACCAAGAACCTCAATTCGGCTATTGATAATATTATCAGTCAGTACCATCCTGAGGTAATTGGCATCGCATCTGCCTGCCTGAGTGAAACGATCGGTGAAGATATTCCGATGATGATCCGCGACTATCAGAAAACGAAAGAAGGTCAGCCACTACCGGTTTTTGTTCATGCCTCCACCCCAAGTTACGATGGTTCGCATATCGATGGATTTCATGAAGCAGTTATGGCAACAGTCGCATCCCTGGCAGAAAGTAAACATGCAGATAGCAGACTGATCAACATTTTTCCAGGATTTATTTCACCCGAGGATATTCGTCATCTCAAGGAGATCCTTTTCGGATTCGGTCTCGATTATATCCTTTTCCCTGACTATTCAGACACCCTCGACAATCCAATCTGGCTTGAATACCAGGTAATTCCCAAAGGAGGTACATCAATTGAAGACCTTCGACGGACAGGTTCTTCCAGGGCATCCATTGAATTCGGATATGTTCTGAACAAGGGAAAAATGAAAAACCATAGTAGTAGTAAAGCAACTACAGCAGCAGGCTGGCTCCATCAGAATTTCAACATTCCGGTCAAACGACTTGGTTTACCTATCGGGATAAAAGAGACCGATCGTTTTTTTAAAGTTCTTGAAGAGTTATCAGGAAAGAAAACACCTGAATCCCAGGCACGCCTTCGCGGAAGGTTGATAGACGCCTATGTTGATGGACATAAATACCTTTTCGGGAAAAGGGCAATTGTCTTTGGAGAAGAGGATTTAGTGATTGGAATTGTATCGCTCCTCGAAGAAATTGGGATTGAAACTGTTTTGGTTGCAAGCGGTGGCGAAAGCGGTTTACTCAAAAAAGAGATTGAACGAATAACGGGCGACAAATCAAAAAATATGATGGCTATTAACGGGATGGACTTTGAAACCATCAATGAGATGGCTGAGGAGCTACGACCCGATATCATGATCGGAAACAGCAAAGGTTATTACATCGCACGGCGCCTCGGAATACCTTTAATTCGCATGGGCTTCCCGATCCACGACCGCATTGGCGGACAAAGGGTGCTGCATCTTTGCTATGAAGGGACACTGCGACTTTTTGACCAGATTACCAATGGACTGATTGAATACAAACAAGAGCATTCACCCGTTGGCTACAAGTACATCTAACTCAAAAATAAAACATCATGATCACTACGATAGAAAACCCCAAGCATCCCTGTTTCGATCAGGAAGCGAGCCATTCGCATGCAAGAATTCATCTGCCTGTAGCACCCAAATGCAATATTCAGTGTAATTACTGCAACCGCAAATATGACTGCGTGAACGAAAGCCGTCCCGGAGTAACCTCTTCTGTTCTTAGTCCAGGGCAGGCTGTAGCTTACCTGTCAGCAATGAGCGACCGGATCGAAAATATTTCTGTCATTGGTATTGCAGGACCGGGTGATCCGTTTGCAAATCCTATGGAAACACTCGAAACAATTCGTTTAATCAAAGAGAAATATCCCGATAAACTCTTCTGTTTGTCATCTAACGGACTGAATCTAAAGCCTTATATCGATATCATTAGTGAGCTGGGAGTGAGCCATGTCACCATAACAATCAATGCAGTTGACCCGGAAATCCTGGCAAAAGTCTATTCATGGGTACGCAGCGAACAGAAAGTCTATCGTGGAATTGAAGGTGCCAAAGTATTACTTGCCAAACAGTTGGAATGCATCCCGTTGTTAAAGGCAAAAGGGATCACGGTAAAGATAAATACGATCATATTGCCAGGCATTAACGACGACCATATTGCAGAAGTCGCAAAAGTAGTGGCTGATTTGGGTGCCGACGTAATGAATTGTATTCCGGTAATTCCAAACCAGGATACCCCGTTTGCAGAAATGGAAGAACCTTCGAAACAAATGATTTTCAAGGTACGGACATTGGCAAAAGAACACATCAAAATGATGAACCATTGTTCTCGATGTCGTGCCGATGCAGCCGGACTTTTGGGTCAGGACAATACCGAAGCCTTTGGTTTATTGCAGGAGTTTGCATCGAAGCCATTAAACCCTGAAGAAGACCGGCCTTATATTGCAGTAGCAACACGCGAAGGATTGCTCGTAAATATGCATTTAGGTGAGGCCAGTTCGCTTTATCTCTATCGTCAGACTCCCAAAGGATTTCATTTTGTTGAGGAGCGCAAAACACCTGATGCAGGTAGTGGCGAATTCCGATGGATGAACCTGGCATCCAAACTGAATGACTGTCGTGCCATATTGGTTGGTGGGGCAGGACCGTCTCCCTTAAAAATTCTTCAAAATTCAGGAATTAGGGTTGTACAGATGACCGGATTGATCGACGAAGGACTGGAGGCAGTATTCAACGGCAAGCAGATCAAAACAATCAAAAAAGCCGATCAGTTTATGTGCGGTGATACCTGTCGGGGTAATGCCCAAGGTTGTGCATAAACACATCATTGAATTTTTAATTTTAAAATAATCAACATGAAAAAGCCATCATTTCACATTTTAGTTTGCAATTCTTACCGTATTTCAGGCGAAGCACAAGGTGCGTGCAACAAAAAAGGGGCGCAGTCGATGATCCAGTATTTCACCGAAAATGTAGCTGACCGTGGATTGGACGCAGTCGTTTCGGCCACCGGATGCCTGAATGTTTGCACACAAGGTCCCGTAGTCGTCGTACATCCGCAAAACCTCTGGTATGGCGGAATCACCACCGAAGAACAGATGGATGAAATCCTTGACGCGATCGAATCGGGTGGTGTCGCCACACAGTATTTGATTTCGGAGTGACGAAATTTTTTAACATTTTTTGAGAGGAGGATCCATATGATACCTGTAGAATTAATCCCGTTACTTTTGATTATTGTCGCCTTTTTGTATTCCTCTGTAGGGCATGGAGGCGCAAGCGGTTATTTGGCATTGATGGCACTAGCAGGCATAGCGCCATCAGTTATGAAGCCAACCGCACTGATTTTAAATCTATTTGTGGCAGGGACTGCATTTGTTGCCTACTACAAAGCAGGATACTTCAGGTGGCGACTGCTCTGGCCTTTTGCACTTACCTCAATGCCGGCAGCCTATTTCGGTGCAAAAATATCCCTCAATCCGGTAACTTATAAAATCATACTTGGCATTTGCCTGCTGTTTGCAGTTGGAAGAATGTTGTATAAACCGAAAAAAAACGAAGAATCCTTGCGTCAGGTATCGTTACCAATTGCCGGTTTTACCGGAATTATACTTGGCTTTATTTCCGGGATCATAGGAATTGGAGGTGGAATCATTCTTAGTCCGCTGCTTATTCTGACACGCTGGGCAGGGATGAAAGAGGCTGCCACGGCATCAGCAGGTTTTATTCTGCTAAACTCGCTTTCCGGGCTTATTGCCCTTTACAGCAAAGGATTTCTCCCAGATGAGAACATTGCCAAATGGATATTGGCCGCCTTTTTCGGTGGAATATTAGGATCATATACCGGAAGCTTCAAATTATCAGTTAGTGGATTACGGTATGTTTTATCGGGAGTTTTATTTCTGGCAGCATTCAAATTAATTTTCTAAGAAATGAAAATAAGGAATCCATACCTGATCGATACCACGCTCCGAGATGGAGAACAAGCACCCGGCGTGTCATTCACACTTAAAGAAAAACTCGGGATCGCCGAATTGCTTGATAAAACCGGAATCCCTGAACTGGAGATCGGAACACCTGCCATGGGGTCTGTAGAAATCGCAGATATGCGCGACATTATTAATGCAGGTTTTAATTTCAAAACCTTGGCATGGTGTCGCGCTACGAAAAAGGATATCGATGCAGCTATAAAGACTGGCGTCGATCGGATTAATATCTCCTTTCCAACTTCTGATATTCATCAGCTTGCCATGATGAAAGATCATCAATGGGTGCTGAAAACCCTGGATGAACTTGTGAAATATGCTTTAGGGTATTTTGATTTTGTGGCTGTCGGAGCCCAGGATGCATCGCGCGCCAACAAAGGTTTTCTGGCTGAGTTTATTTGTCAATCAATGGAAAGCGGGGCTGTCAGGTTACGGATTGCTGATACCGTCGGAATTCTTAACCCATTCTCAACGGCAAAACTGATCCGACGAGTTACAAAATTAGTCGGGAAAATGGAAATAGAATTTCACGGACACAATGACCTGGGTATGGCCAATGCAAATACACTTGCAGCACTGGCTTCCGGAGCAAAATCTGCCAGCCTCACTGTTAACGGATAGGGAGAACGAGCCGGAAATGCAGTCCTTGAAGAGGTGATCATGGCTTTGGAACTCAGCTTCGGTTGCAAGCATGGTTATAGCACGACATCCATCGGTTCGCTATCTGACTTTGTCAGCAAAGCATCAAAAAGACTACTGCCTGTCAGCAAGCCCGTTACAGGTGGCAAGGCGCTAAGCCACGAATCGGGCATTCATACACGTTTTCTCCTTTCGGACCGGAATACTTACCAGTTAATCGCTGCGAACAAAATTGGCAGGGAAGAAACAGGGTTTGTTTATGGAAAACACACAGGAAGTTACGCATTACGCATCCTACTTGAAAGAGAAAACATCTTAGTTCCGGAAGTCGGCGTTTTAGCATTGCTTGAAGAGATCAAAAAAGAAGCGGCCATCAGGAAGCAAGGTCTTTCCGAAAAGGAAGTGATCAGTTTCGCACATCAGTTTTTCATCAAAAAATGCCAAAATAAGTCATGTAATTTATCTAAAACCATCAAGATATGAAGATCGCCTTTCCACTTTCAGAAAATGTCGTAACGCTAAAAGAGTTGCTGGCACCAAGTTTTTATCATACTTCGTTATTGGGAATATATGATCCAATGTCGTTTAGTTAATGATTGTTCATAAAGGTTTGTAGTTCATCGAGTAAGTTCGTTTGGGTTTTTTATTTCTGGGTTCACTTCGACCA
>JAAFHB010000287.1 GCA_010906965.1 Mariniphaga sp.
TACTTTTGAAAACAGAGAAGTTGTGCACTGTTGTTGCCATTTTCTGTGCACTCTAATTTACCATTTTCTGTGCATTTGTAATTTCTACTTACACTGATGCCCGAGAAGTCGCTTATCAGGTTAACATTAAGACTGAATACACGGTGAATTTAGCCTCGACAAAATAGCGGGTGTTGTAACTTCAGCACTAAAAGCCGTCAAAGTTGCAACAGATCCTAAAAATCCGATGGCATCGATGAGTCCGGAGGCTATTGATGCCTATACTGATGTGGTTAACGCTGTTGCCGAGGCAGCTAAGTCATCATCAACGGCTGCTGCCAGTTTAGCTTTTTCGATGAACCGACTGGCACCTGGAACAATAGCCTTCTTGTTCGCATCATCAATCAATATTCAGGATGATGAGACTTTTGGTAAAGAAGCTGTTACGACTACTGCCATTTATTACCGTCTGATTCAGAGCGTTCAGGATATCGAATTAGAAGGTGCATTTAACGCAACCAGAATACGGGTTGCCGCAGATTTAGAAACCTACAGAAGATTTGTTGCACTCCAGGCAGGACTGGTTGACCTCCTTTCGGCAGGAACTTTGTCATTTGAAACCTATCTTGTTAAAGACGATGCTTATGCAAAAAAAGCTGCTGAACTTCAGAAAAGGGTGAAAGAAGGAAGCATCGAAAGGATCCCAACTCTCAAAAGTGCGGTTTTAATTCCACACGAGGCTCAGAAATTACCTGGATTATCAAAAACGAACCAGGTACTTGTTCTTACAGCGATCAAAAAACTATCTGCGATGGGAAACAGTTACGATGCTGTTATTGAGAGAGCTCATGCCCGCATTGCAGACGGCTATTTCTGATTCACATGTAAACAATGATTATTTTTCATTCGTGATATTCGATTTTGAGGGAAGACGACCAAAATGTTTTCCCTCAAAAACAAATTGCAGAAAAACAACTAAAACCGTTTTCAGTTGTTCTCTTTCTGTTCACTAAAATATTATAATATGTACGTTGGTTTTTTGCACATACACGATACCTTAAGATGGTTACTTTTGATTGGTTTGCTGATTACGCTCACCAAATATTTGGCAGGATGGCTTGGCAATAAACCATGGAAAAGGGCGGATAATCTACTTGGAATTACGGTCACTCTATTAATGGATTTACAGTTGATTACAGGCCTTGTTTTGTATTTCTTCCTGAGTCCTATTACCAAAATGGCACTTTCGGACTTTGGTGCTGCGATGAAAGATCCCAATCTCCGTTTTTATGCAGTCGAACATCTTTCGCTGATGCTTATTGCAGTCGTTCTGGTACATTTCGGTCGGGCAAAATCAAAAAGTGCCAAAACAGATGAAGGTAAATTCAAAGCTGGTTCCATCTTTTTTCTGATCGCACTGATGGTGATTTTTGCGGCTATTCCCTGGAGCAGGCTTGCGAATTAAGTAATAGCTTGTACCACCGACGACACAGATTATCGCAGATTAAAAAAGAAAGAACCGGAGTTTTCAATCTTTGATAGGATCAATCGTTTACCAGTGCGTGAATTTGAAGGATAATTCACGCACTGGTATTTTTTTATGAATAATATAGACCGTTGAAATGGTTAGCAATGAAATAAACTTAAATTCGCATTGCCAAAAATTTTAAACACAACATTAATGAATTCAGAAACAATGCAAGGATTTAAACTGAAATTAATTGTATTCGCTATTTGCTGCCTGATATTTAGGATGGAGGCAAGCGCTCAGGATGAAGCCCGGCTAATGCGTTATCCCGACATCAATAAAAACCTGGTGGCGTTTGTGTATGCAGGTGATATATGGTCGGTTGATGCTACCGGTGGTGAAGCACGCCGCCTGACATCACATGCAGGGATGGAACTATTTCCAAAGATTTCACCCGATGGCAAATGGATCGCTTTCTCGGGAGAGTACTCTGGAAGCCGTCAGATTTTCGTGATCCCTTCGAACGGAGGAACACCAAAGCAATTGACCTATTATAATTCGGTGGGATTAATGCCTCCACGTGGAGGTTTTGACAATGTGCCGCTCGATTGGAGTTCGGACAGTAAAAGCATCATGATCCGCGCCAACCGCACACCATTTGGCGAGCGGAATGGTAAATACTTTCTGGTCAGTTTGGAAGGAGGTCTTGAAAAACCACTTCCGATTGTAAACGGCGGGTTTGGCGTTTTATCGCCGGATGATCAGAAGATCTGCTTTACACCGGTTGATCGTGAATTCCGTACCTGGAAACGTTACAAAGGTGGCCGCGCTTCCGATTTATGGATTTATGATATCGGTAAGAATACTTCGGAGCAGATCACCGATTTCAACGGGACCGACCAGTTACCCACCTGGTTTGGCGACAATATCTATTATGCTTCCGACCGCGACCTGAAACTAAATATTTATCAATACAATACAACTTCCAAAGCGCTGAAACAACTTACCACTCATACCGATTTTGATTGTATGTGGCCTTCAGGTGAAAACGGTCAGATGGTTTACGAAAACGGTGGATTCCTGTACAAGTTGAACCTTCAAACCGGCAAGGAAGAAAAAGTGAATGTCAGCATCCATTTCGATAACCCCAATATCGTACCATCCTATAACAATGTAAAGGACGACGTGCAGAGTTTTGCTGTTTCACCAACCGCCAAACGGGCACTTATTTCAGCCAGGGGTGATGTATTCTCTGTTCCGGCGGAAAATGGTCCTATCTATAACCTGACCAACTCACAGGGCGTACGCGAGATCTACCCCCAATGGTCTCCCGATGGTAAATACATATCCTACTATTCGGATGCTTCGGGTGAATACGAAATTTACCTGCTCGAAAACAAAAAGGGGGCAACACCGCGTCAGCTTACAAGTGGTTCGACAGCCTGGAAATACGATACGGAATGGTCACCCAACAACAAATACCTGCTCTATTTCGACCGCAAACTTCAACTTAAACTGGTGGATGTGGAGAACGGAAAAACAACTGTTGTAACCCATGCCGACAGGTCAGAAATACGTTCGTATTCATTTTCACCCGATTCGAAATGGATTACTTACGATAAAGAAGGTGCAACCGGATTGGGTGCTGTCTGGGTTTATAACCTCGAAACAGCGCAGAACACTCAGCTTACCGATGATTCGTTCAACGACGGATCTCCAGTGTTTTCAGTGGACGGTAAATACATCTATTTTGTTTCCGACCGCGATTTCAACCTCGCTTTCTCAAGTTTCGAATTCAACTATGTGTATAATAAATCGACCAAGATTTATGCCGTGTCATTAAGAGCCGATAGTCCGAAACTCTTTATCGATAAAAATGACCTTGAACCGGTGAAGGAACCTGAACAACAGAAAGATGCCTCCCAAAAGGATAAAAAGGAAAAGCCTGAAGTAAAACCTGATACCAAAGAGGTGGTTAAAGTCCGGATCGACCTGGAAGGAATCAATGCCCGGATTACGGCTTTCCCGTTAAAGGCAGGCAGTTACCGCAACCTGGTGGCTGTAGAAGGTGGTATATTGTATATCAGTGAAGATGCTTTGCGCAAATACACCATCGACGATAAGAAAGATGAAGCGGTGATGGATAAAGTGAGTCAGGCCATTGTAAGTGCTGATGGCAAGATGATGATCTACCACGCTGGTAAAGACTATGGAATTACCAAACTGACAACCGGACAAAATTCGGGAGCTGGTAAACTGAACATGGAAGATATGGTGATGAAAATAGATCCTAAGAAAGAATGGGCTCAGATTTATACCGATGGATGGCGCATCTTCCGCGACTATTTTTACGAAAGCAATATGCATGGTGTCGACTGGAAAGGGATCAAAGCGCGTTACAGTCCACTTGTTCAGTATGTGAGTCATCGTGCTGACCTTGATTATATCCTGGGTGAAATTATCTCTGAAACCAATACAGGGCACTGTTATGTTGACTGGGGCGATTTTGAAAAGGTAAAACGTGTGGATACCGGATTGCTGGGAGCCGAATTACAGGCCGATCAGTCTTCGGGGAAATACAAGATTTCGAAAATCTATGCTGGAGAAAATTGGAATGAAGCCCGCCGTTCACCACTTACCGAACAGGGAGTGAATGTGAAGGAGGGTGATTTACTGATTGCTATTAATGGAAAAGATTTGAATATTGGGATGAACCCGTATGAATTGCTCGAAAATACGGTCGGGAAAATGGTTGAAATCACTGTCAATTCGAAACCTGACGTTGCCGGAGCTAAAACATACACCATCCGCCCGATTGCCAGTGAACTGGAATTATTCTACCTGAACTGGGTCAACGAACGCCGTGCAATGGTTGACAAACTGTCCGGAGGGAAGATAGGCTATATTCATGTGCCGAATACGTCAACGGATGGTAACCGTGAGTTGTATCGTGGAATGTATGCCTACAACGAAAAGGATGCGCTGATTATTGACGACCGAAATAATGGCGGTGGTTTTATCCCTGATGTAATGACTGACCTGCTGGATCGTAAAACGCTTAGTTACTGGCAACGTAACGGTTTAGCTTCGATGAAAACGCCGGGAATTGCCCATAACGGACCAAAAGTGATGCTGACCAATGGTTATTCATCTTCGGGTGGGGATGCTTTCCCGTATTACTTCCGCAAGAAAGGTCTTGGAAAAATCATCGGAACCCGCACATGGGGTGGATTGGTTGGTATGTCGGGTAATGCCGGTTTGGTGGATGGTGGTTATATCTCCGTTCCGCAATTCGGTATTTATGATGAAAATGAACAGTGGATCATCGAAGGTGTTGGTGTTTCGCCCGATATTGAAGTAGTTGACCGTCCTGAGCAATTGGCAAAAGGAATCGATCCTTCTATTGAAAAGGCGGTGGAAGTGCTACTAAAACAACTTCAGGAAAACCCGGTTAAGAAAGTGAATGCACCTGTACCTCCCGACCGTTCAAAATGGAATGAACAAATGAAGTAAGCTGTCGGATCTAAAAAGTTTTCAATAAAAAAGGCAGGTAACGATGAATACGTTGCCTGCCTTTTTGATAGTGATGGTTGGAAATATGAAAATGACACAACTACGTTGCAACAAAATGGCTGCGTAGCAGCTTAATCTTTACCGGACACCGATGATAAACAATATAGAATTAAAATGTTGTTGGAGGTGGAATCCCAAGTTGTTTACAGATGTTTTTACACAACCGATTATCTATTTCTTTATTGCTTTTCTTTTTGCATATTCAAGCTTCAATTGATCTTTTTGTACCTGTAAAAGTAATTTTAATGCATCTTTCAAATTCTTTTCCAATTCTTCAATTGTTTTGCCTTGTGATAATGCAGCAGGATATTCAATTATTTGTCCAATAAAATAGCCATTTTCACCCTTTTCAACCATCATAGTTAATTCCATCTTATTCATCGCACTAGCTTTTAAGTACAAAACAAAGATATACTATTTTTTGATCTCATTTTTAGTGATTACCTGTGGATCGTTATAACGCGTTTTTACAGCTCTTTTGCATCTTTGGGGTATTGTGGTTCACCGGTTGAACGCTGTGAAACATTGCGTAACTTTTCCTTTAAGCTTTATTAAAACGACAGATTCCGGAGGTATTCTCCGCTTGATTTCAGACAAGCCATTCCGTCAACAACATTATCATATTCTACAAAGTAGTGTTTAATATCCTGCTTATTGGCCTCCTTCAGAATCGCAGGGAAATCAATGATTCCGCTTCCTACACATT
>JAAFHB010000288.1 GCA_010906965.1 Mariniphaga sp.
TGTTGTTATAATAATTCCAGGTGCTATCTTTTGCCGTTCCTTTGTAATTCCCTTTTGCATAACGGATGCCATTGCTGTCGAAAAGTTCTGCTGATGCTTTGTCCGTGTTTTGAAGATGGTGCAGCAGTGCTTTTATTCTCCCATTTTCATGAAACCGTTTCCAATCTCCAGCGGGTTGATCGTTGGTAAACGAACCTTCGTAACGAATTGTCCCATTGGGGAATTTACCGATCCAATGTCCTTGTTTCTTTCCATTTGCATCTGTTTGATTGATGGTCTCTTGCGCAGAAAGGAATGTGAAGGGGATTAGTACCAGTAATAGAAGACAAAGCTGTTTTTTCATTGAATAACCTTTTGCACAAATATAATGTATTGACTCGTCCTGATTTTTGTTTACCAGTGGTTAATCATATATAACCCCTTCAGGAAAAGGCTTCTCAAATTTCTCCTTCTCTTTTTCTATATGTACCTCTATCACAGACTATCCTCCGAAATCGTCGTAAGCAATATTTTCGTCAGGAACACCTAAATCGTAGAGCATTTTTGAAAGGGCCGAATTCATCATCGGCGGACCGCACATGTAGTAATTAATCTCTTCGGGTTCCGTGTGCATGCGGAGGTAATTATCGTAAATCACCTGATGGATAAACCCTTTCATTCCTGTCCAGTTATCTTCGGGTTTTGGATCCGAAAGTGCAAGATTGAATGTAAAATTAGGAAACTCTTTTGCAATGGCTGTAAATTCGTCGAAATAGAAGACCTCACTCCACGAACGCGCACCATACCAGAAAGTAACTTTTTTATCTCTCTCTTTTAATGTATGGAAGATATGGAACAGATGTGAACGCATAGGTGCCATCCCGGCACCGCCTCCAATAAACATCATTTCGTTGTCGTTGTCTTTGAGGAAGAATTCACCGTAAGGGCCTGATATTGTTATCTTATCGCCAGGTTTAAGCGAAAAGATATATGAAGAGCAAATACCTGGATTAACATTCATAAAGCCGCCTTTAACACGATCGAACGGAGGTGTTGCAATACGAATATTCAGCATTACAATATTTCCTTCTGCCGGATGGTTTGCCATTGAATAAGCCCTGAAAGTTGGTTCCGGATTTTTCATTTTAAGGTCAAACATCTTGTTCTTTTCCCATTCGGGAAGGAATTTTTCGCCAATGTTGAAGTCTTTGAAATCGACCTCGCATTCAGGAACATCAATCTGGATATATCCCCCTGATTTAAACTCAAGAATTTCGCCTTCAGGCAGATTGACAATAAATTCCTTAATGAAGGTAGCGACATTTTCATTCGAAGTAACGGTGCATTCCCATTTTTTGATCCCCAGTATCTCAGGATGAACATGCATTTTGATGGTCTCCCTCACCTTGATCTGGCAGGCAAGCCGCCAGTTATCTCCTTGTTCCTTACGATTGAAAAATCCGGTTTCCGTAGAAAGGATGGTTCCTGCACCTGAATTAACCTGACATCGGCACATACCGCAAGTCCCTTTGCCACCACATGCTGAAGGAAGAAATATTTTGTTATTTCCAAGTGTTGAAAGCAAGCTAATACCGGGTTCAACTTCAAGGGCGAGTTTTCCGTCATTAATATCAATTACAACTGTACCCTCAGGAGTGAGTTTTGTCTTAACGTAAAGCAGAATTCCCACCAGAAGCAGGGTGATCAGCAGGAAGATTACGACTCCGGCGATCAAAATTGTGGTTGTTGTTGCTAATATGATCATTGATTCAATTTAATTTACACGGTGATTCCTTTCGGAACGTTACAATTTTATACCCATAAATCCCATAAATGCCAATCCCATAAGGCCGGTAATGATAAACGAGATTCCAAGCCCCCGTAAAGGTGGCGGAACATTTGAATATTTTATTTTTTCGCGGATGGCTGCAATCGAAATTATTGCTAAAAACCATCCAGTCCCAGAACCTACTCCGTATACAGTTGCTTCACCAATATTGATAAATTCTTTTTGCTGCATAAAAAGAGAACCTCCTAAAATAGCACAATTAACTGCAATCAATGGGAGAAAGATTCCCAAGCTCGTATATAAAGACGGAGTAAATTTCTCTACAATCATTTCTACCAACTGAACCATTGAGGCTATCACTGCTATAAACATGATGAAACTTAGAAAGCCCAGGTCGATATCGGCATATCCTTCACCAAGCCATTTCAATGCGCCATCTTTTAATAAATAATTTTCGAGCAGGTAGTTAACCGGGACAGTAATCGTTTGAACAAATATTACAGCAATCCCCAATCCTGTTGCTGTTTTGACAGATTTCGAAACAGCCAGATAGGAACACATTCCTAAAAAATAGGCAAAAACCATATTGTCCAGAAAGACCGACCTGATAAATATATTTAGGTAATTTTCCATTTGCTGAATTTTTACTTTTAGTAGTTAATCCTCTATTAATTCGGGGTTTTTAATTCGTTGTATCCAGATAATCACACCCACAACGATCAAGGCCATCGGAGGGAGAATCATCAGCCCATTATTTGAGTACCAGCCACCGTTAATAATATACCAGCTATCGGGAATGAGTTTATAGCCCCAAAGTGATCCGGATCCAAAAAGTTCGCGAAAAAATCCGATGGTGACCAAAATTAATCCATATCCTGCTCCGTTACCAATACCATCAAGAAATGAAGGCCAGGGTTTATTTGCAAGTGCAAAAGCCTCCAAACGTCCCATCAGGATACAATTGGTGATGATCAATCCGACAAACACGGATAGTTGCTTGCTGACATCGTAAACAAACGCTTTAAGTACCTGGTCAACCAGAATCACAAGCGCTGCCACAACGACTAACTGCACAATAATTCGTATTCTGTTGGGGATTGTATTTCGAATAAGCGAAACAATCATATTGGCAAATGCGGTTACGATAGTGACCGATAATGCCATTACGACCGCAGGTTTTAGTTGTGCTGTGACCGCCAGGGCAGAGCATATACCAAGAACCAACACCGTAATCGGATTTTTGATACTCAGTGGAATAGTGAGTAAATTAAGGTTCTTCTTCGAAAATAGTAATTCTTTTTCGCTCATGTCTTACTTTTTTAATGTTTTAAAGAATTCCTGATAGGTTGAAAGATCGTCATAGAGCATCTTTTCCAGCCCTTTACTGGTGATTGTTCCACCTGATATACCATCAACAGCGTGGGCAGGATCCGTTTTTTCACCTATTTTTGCCACGATGACAGATGTAAACACACCATCTTTATCAAAAATAGTTTTGCCGATGAAGGGTTTTTGAAATTTTTCGGTACTAATTTCAGCACCAAGTCCAGGTGTTTCTCCCTGGTGATCGAAGTTAGCGCCATAAATTGTATTCATATCTGAGGAAAGTGCAATGTAACCCCAAATTGGTCCCCAAAGACCAGTCCCCCTCAAAGGAATTATGTAAATTTTACCCTTATCTCCCATATCAGCAATATAAACAGGTAGTTTACGCAGATCAACAGGTTTTGAGTGCTCAACTTTCAAGTCCACCTTAAATGCATCCCCTTCTACCTTCTCCCCTTTACTGTTCACAATAAACAATTCCTTTATTGTATTTGTAAATAAGTCGTTTGCCTGTTTTACGTCTGAAACGATATTGACAGATTTGAGGATATTTTGTTTTTTCTCGATCAGAATATTGGCATCCTGAAAGGGCTTGAGTTGCGTAGCTGCAATTGCCAGCATAACTGCTACTACAACAACCATTACAGAAGCGTAGATAATCGTATATTTATTTCCGTTCGTATCCATTATACAAGATTTATGCTTTAACAATTGCTCGTTTCAGTCTGCGCCTGATATTACCCTGGACAACATAGTAGTCGATTAATGGTGCAAACATGTTCATGATCAGAATGGCGAGCATTATTCCTTCGGGATAGGCAGGATTAACCACGCGGATCATGATTCCAAAGACTCCGATCAGAAACCCGTAAATCCATTTTCCACGGCTGGTTTGTGCGCCCGATACCGGATCAGTAACCATGAAAACAGCTCCGAAAAGGAACCCGCCCATAATCAGGTGCTGCCATACAGGGACTGCCATGTATGAATTGACAGCGAAAATATTTAGAATTGTTCCCATGAATAATCCGCCCAAAACGGTAGACAGCATAATTTTCCAACTTCCGATCCTTGTAATAAGCAAAATCGCGGCACCGATTAAAATAGCCAGTTTCGAGGTTTCACCGATAGAACCAGGGATAAATCCCAGAAACATATCCATGATTGAATAGGAAATCCCATGGTTTGCAGCCACTTCGGCTATTGGTTTAGCCGCAGCTGCTGCAGCCTGAGAAAGTGGGGTGGCACCTGAGAAACCATCAATCATTGCTTTATCGCCCAAACTGATCCAAACAGAATCTCCAGACATTTGTGATGGATAGGCGAAAAACAGGAATGCCCGTGCTACCAAAGCAGGATTCCAGATATTCATTCCGGTACCGCCGAAAACTTCCTTCGCAAAAACTACTGAAAAGGCGACCGCAATTGCGACCATCCATAGCGGAGTAGTAACCGGCAGAACCATCGGAATCAATATCCCGGTAACAAGGTAACCTTCATTGACTTCGTGTCCGCGCATCTGAGCTGATGCAATTTCGATACCTAATCCAACCACATACGAAACGATTATAATTGGAAGAACCTTCAAGAAGCCAAATCCGAAGACCGGCCAGAAGGAGAGTTGCTGTCCTGTCGCAATAAAGTGTTGATATCCTACATTATACATTCCAAACAACAATGCCGGGATCAGCGCCACAATCACAATTGACATTGTTCGCTTCAGATCTACATAATCACGGATGTGGGTTCCCTGTTTTGTCGTATGATTCGGAACAAACAAGAAAGTCTCGATTGCGCCAAAACCAGATTTAAACATGTGGAATTTTCCACCCTTTTCGAGGTGGGGTTTTTGTTTATCGAACCAATTTCTTAATACTTTCATTAACTGTGTTTTAATTTCAATAAAAAGGATATTACTAACCCAACTCCTTGATCATCGAGTTAATCCCTTTACGCAGGACGGATTGAACCTTTATTTTGGAAGTACAAATATATTCGCAAAGGGCGAGGTCCTCTTCAATTACCTCATATATTCCAAGTTGCTCCATTGCATCAATGTCGTTTGCAAGAATGGCTTTTATCAAATAGACCGGAAGAATGTCCATTGGCAGTACTTTTTCGTACTCACCCGAAAGGACGAATGCCCTTTCCTCTCCATGCATATTCGCATCAAGCACATATTTATTCTTTTTGGATCCCAGCCACGAAAAGAAGGCATGTGAAGGGCTGTATTTGCCAAAACCGGGTAACGCCCATCCGAACATTTCGTAGTAGTTTCCTTCCGGAATAACCGTAATCATTGTGTCGTAAAATCCAAGGTATCCGTTTGCAGGAACGGCGGTTCCGGTAAGCACATTCCCGCTGATAATCCGCACATTCTCTTTAGAATGTTTCCCTTTCAAAAGAACAGTTAGAGAACCACCCAGCCAATATTGGAAGTATTTTGGTTCCAAAACTTCAGAACCAGAAAGTGCAATAATCCGTGATGAATCGTATTTTCCGGTTAAAAACAATCGACCAATCATGATAACATCCTGTGGTTGAATTGTCCACGCAATTTCTCCTTTGTTTAAAGGTGAAACGGCATGAATCTGAATTCCCACATTTCCTGCAGGATGAGGTCC
>JAAFHB010000289.1 GCA_010906965.1 Mariniphaga sp.
TTGCCGGTCCGGGCAGCAGTATCGACCTTTTACTACAACCAGGAGATGTAATCAATGTCCCGCGTGAAATGCAGACCGTCAAAGTATCGGGCAGAGTGATGAACCCGATTGCGCTGACTTTCGAAAAGCGTTTAAAATTGAGAGGATACATCAATAAGGCCGGAGGGTATGACGACCAGGCACGGCAGACAAAAACTTACGTGCTATATCCCAACGGAGCTACAGCATCCCGAAGGGGATTCATCTTTAAAAGCTCTCCCCGGATAACACCGGGATCCGAGATTATTGTCCCTCTGAAACCAGAAAGAAAAAATGACAGTGCCATGAAGTGGATCTCCATCGCAGGTGGCCTCAGTGCTATCGCTACTTCTCTCGTAACTTTAGTCGTAGTTACCAGATAATTTGAGAATTACGAATTACGAATTACGAATTTCAAATTACGAATTACGAATTACGAATTACGAGGAATGACAATGTTATACAAATAAAGAGTTTTGCGTTTGCAGTAAAAATTGTAAAAGTTGTTCAAATTCTTTCCGGAGAAAAGAAGGAGTTCGTTCTAAGCAAACAATTTTTGAGAAGTGGAACGTCGATCGGCGCCAACGTAGAGGAATCAATTGGTGGACAGTCAGAGAAGGATTTCTATGCAAAATTGACTATTTCATACAAAGAAGCGAGGGAATCACATTATTGGATTCGTTTGCTTACCACTACCGACTATTTAACAAAGGAAGAAGGCGACTTACTCTTGCACGATGCGGAAGAACTTTTAAAAATTATCGGTTCCATTCAAAAAACCCTTCGTTCCAAAAATCCTAATTCGTAATTCCCCCATTCGTAATTCCCTAATCCATAATTCGTAATTAATAATTCGTAATTCCCTAATTCATAATTCCCTAATTCGTAATTCATAATTAACTTCCCATGTCTCCAGAAAATACAAAACCCACCCCATCCGTTGCTGACGACGAAATTGATTTGATCGCCCTTGCCAAAACCTTTTGGTCCGGCAGGCGAACGATATTGATATCGGTATTGATTTGTGGTGTGCTGGGCTTCTTTATCGCGATCTTCTCTGCCAAAGAATTTGTTGCTACCACAATTATGGTCCCATCAGGAAACGACGCATCCTCCAAATTGGGAGGTCTTGGAGGTTTGGGTGGACTGGCTGCAATGGCCGGGATTAATCTGAGTAGTGGATCTTCTGGCGGCGATCTCTCGCCTAATATTTATCCGCAAATCATAGCGAGTGTCCCTTTTCAGCTGGAACTCATGAAAACGCCATTAACCTTTAGTGGAATCAATGAGCCCGTCACCCTCTTTGATTACTATACCAAAACGCAAAAGCCAAATCTGTTATTGAAATATACCCTTGGTCTTCCGGGAGTCATTTTAACAGCGATAAAGGGAGAAGCACCTGTAACAGCTGTAATCGGTGATGAAAATAAACCATTTGAGTTAACTGGTAAGCAACAGAAAATCCGCGAAATCCTGACAGAATTGGTTTCGTTACAGGTTAATGCAAAAGAAGGGTTTTTAACACTCTCTGCCACAATGCCGGAAGCTCGTGCTGCAGCAGAACTCGGGCAACAGGCCCAGGGATTATTACAACAATACATTACCGAATCCCGAATTAAAAAAGCGAAAGCCAATCTCGATTTTATTCAACAGCGATTCGATGAAACAGCTCAAAAATATGATGCAGCTCAACAACGATTAGCTTCCTTCCGCGACCGTAATAAAAATGTTTCGTTAGCAACTTCAAAAACAGAAGAGGAGAAGCTTTCCAGTCAGTTTAACCTGATTTATAGCATCTATTCCGAACTCGCCAAGCAGCTTGAACAGGCAAAAATACAGGTAAAACAGGATACGCCGGTCTTCACAATTATTGAACCAATCACTGTCCCGATGAAAAAAACCAAACCCAATCGCCCTATGATCCTCTTTATCTGGCTTTTCCTGGGAGGGGTTATTGGTACCGCAGTTGTGTTTGGTAGGGAATATGTGGGCTCGGTCAAAAAACAGTGGAAGGATAATTAAGAAAATGAGGCAATTAGACGATTAGACAATTTGACAATTGTCAAATAAATAAACCAAAGTACAGATTTTAACGGTTCAGTTTTGATTTACATCGTCAAATCCATAGTAATAAGATATTACCCACATCAAACGTCATAGAGCCAAAAATCAGAGCTGATATGCGCTAAATGTCAAAAAAATAATCATTTACGTTCTTTACCATATAACCCATGAACGAACAACAAATACCAGCCAACCCGGGATCTGTTGCTGATGACGAAATTGATTTGATTGCACTTGCCAAAACAGTTTGGAATGGACGAAAAACGATCCTTTTTTCCATTTTAGCAGGAGCAATACTCGGCATTTTCGTAGCGCTTTCTTCACCAAATGAATACACGGCAACCGCAGTCCTGGTTCCTCAACTGGGTGGAAGTCAATCAAAGCTAAGCGGACTTGGCGGGCTTGCTGCCCTGGCGGGGATCAATCTCAACTTAGATCAAGGTGCCGACTTATCTCCGTCGGTATATCCTCAGATTGCAAATAGCCTACCCTTTAAACTTGAGTTGATGAATACGTCATTCAATTTCAGTGAGTTTTCGGAGCCAGTTACACTGTTCGACTATTTCACCAAATACAGAAAGCCGCAGGTATTAGATTGGATTAAAAAGTATACAATCGGACTGCCGGGTTTGGCGATCGAAGCGATGAAGGGAACAACCAAAGTCGCAACCATGCCAAAGGACTCACCTGATCAGCCTATTCTATTATCAAAAAAACAGGATGCCGTTAAAAAAACACTGGACGAGCTTATCTTGCTGGACGTAAGTAACAAGCAAAGTAATTTAATATTGTCGGTTAGAATGCCTGAAGCCGTAGCAGCTGCACAGATTGGAATAAAAACTAAGAATATGCTTCAGCGATACGTCACAGAATTCAAGATTGAGAAAGCAAAATCGACACTCGGGTATATAGAGGAACGCTACAACGACGCAAGGTACGAATTCGAGATCATTCAGGACAGCCTTTCGGTGGTCAGCTTTCGCAATAAAAATCTCAACAGTGGTTTGGCACGTATCGAAACGGACAGGGCTCAAACCAGTTATACAATTGCTTTTGGAATCTTCCAGGAATTATCCAAACAGCTTGAACAGGCTAGAATACAGGTACGACAGGAAACACCGGTATTTACGGTGATTGAACCCATTTCAATTCCGACTGAAAAATCAAAACCCAACCGCACGATGATCCTCCTTATTTGGCTATTCCTGGGTGGTGTAATCGGTGTAGGCATTGTATTCAGCAGGATGTTTTTCACTTCGATAAAAAAACAGTGGAACGGGAAGTGAGACGGAGGGACTGAGAGACTGAGAGACTGAGGGACGGAGGGACAGAGAGACGGAGGGATTAAGAGACTTAGAGACTTAGAGAGAAAAAATAAGAAGAAGAGATAATCCGATCCGCCAACAGCAGTTGAAAATGTGAAAATGATGGATCGTTTAGCCGATCGATATCATTCAGAAAATCAAAACTACATTTCACAACAACAATTGCATAAAATCCCTCAATGGACAATATTACAGAACAATAAATATTAAAACACCTTTACACTACTGATTCAGATTGGCTTCGTCTAACTTCAATTCATCCCAATCCGTGTAATCCTTTTTCATTCGTGTAAATTCGTGTAAATTCGCTTAATTCGTCTAAATTCGCCTAATTCGTATTTTATGAAGATATTAGTAACCGGCACCGCCGGATTTATCGGCTTTCACCTTGCAAAAGCACTGCTTGAAAGAGGTGACGAAGTCATTGGAATTGATAATATCAATGACTATTACGATGTTGAACTTAAATATTCCAGACTTGCAGAAACGGGTATTCAACGTAAACATATTGCCTATAACACTTCAGTTAAGAGCTCAAAGTATTCAAACTATCAGTTTTTTCAGCTTGATCTTGCCGACAAGGATAAACTGGAGCAACTCTTTGCCTCGCAGAAATTTGACAAGGTAATTAATCTCGCAGCACAGGCAGGAGTTCGGTATTCGCTCGAAAATCCGCAAGCCTATATCGATGCCAATATCACAGGGTTTCTGAATATTCTGGAGTGTTGCAGGTACAACAACATCCAACACCTCGTTTACGCGAGTTCATCAAGCGTTTACGGAAATAACAGCAAGATGCCGTTAAGTACCTCCGACAGTGTCGATCATCCAATCAGTCTCTATGCTGCCACAAAAAAAAGCAACGAACTCATGGCGCATACCTATAGTCACCTCTTCGGGATACCAACAACAGGACTCCGCTTTTTCACCGTTTACGGACCCTATGGACGACCTGATATGGCGCTATTCCTTTTCACGAAAGCAATTATCGCCGGACAACCAATCCAGGTTTTTAATAACGGCGAAATGAAACGCGACTTTACCTATGTGGCCGATATTGTGGGTGGTATTACCAGAGTGCTTGATCATTCGCCAGTATCAGCTACAGAAAATCTTTCCGATCCATCGGTCAGCAAAACAGCTCCTTATAAAATTTACAACATCGGAAACTCCTCCCCTGTCCGGTTAATGGATTTTATCGAAGCGATCGAATCCAAACTGGGTATTGAGGCCATAAAGGAATTACTTCCGATGCAACCTGGAGATGTCCCCATGACCTGGGCTGACACCTCTGACCTCGAAGCAAATCTTGACTACAGACCAGATACCCCCATCAAAGAAGGAGTAGGAAGATTTATCGACTGGTATAAAGCGTATTATAGCAAATAAGGGTAAATATTGAGGCGCAGAGAAAAAACCGACTAAGAGACTTTAGAGAGGGGGGAGACTTAGAGAGGGGGAAAGGGAGAACAGGTGAGGGGGAGAAAGTAAGAGACTGAGGGAATAAGAGAGGGAAAGACTTAGTGAAAGGGAGAGAAAGGAGAAGGGGGAGAAAATGGGAATTAGTCAAAAAAATCATTACTCCGGTTATATGAAGTTGTCTTAAAAGTTAAATTTCTTTAACCCCACACAATCCGTCATTTGGCGCAACATACTACTCACAATCAGATTACTAATATTTTCCTTTGTGTTCTTTGCGCATTCTTTGAGTTCTTTGCGGTTAAATAAGGTCTTTTAACTCAACCACTGCATTTTAATAAGGATTAATTTCGTGTAATTAACTACGTTGATCTTCGATTGACTTCGTCGAACTTCGGTTCTTCCTAATTCGTGTTATTCGTGTTATTCGTTTTGTAAACTTTGTTTTCATGAAATCGAATTTTCAAAACATGCATTAAGGCAAATGGAAGCCAGAAGTATCTCGAAGGGGGTGGTTTTGTCTGTGGTGCAACAACCAGATCAAATTTTACAACAAGATCAATCGACGACAATTTATTCAAAGTTGATTGCTGAGATGAGAAAATATTATCTTTAGAGGGTATTTGTCAATACGGCTAAAAAGCCTCAATTGATTATTGCGGCATATAAAACTTCAAAAATTGATAAATATGGTTATTCGTTACGATAAGGAACTCGATATTGTTTACATACGGTTTTCCGAGAAGCAAATCTCTGAGAGTAATGAAGATAAGCCAGGTGTCATACTCGATTATGACATTGAGGGAAGCATTGTTGGAATTGAAGTATTAAATGCTTCATCTCAAATGATTCAACCAAACGGAATCGTTTATGAAGTTGCTTAAC
>JAAFHB010000290.1 GCA_010906965.1 Mariniphaga sp.
CTTTAAAAATGAGGTTTTATTCTCACTCTATTAAAACTAAGTGGTATCCTTTTCGACTGAAATGTGGTATACTTTTCGATTGAAATATACAAACGTATTCCACCATATGACTTCCTTCATTGAAGGCATCCCAACTAATCTCATCGAGAAAAGAGATGCCATCGATTATCGAAACGTGGATCTTCGCTCCAAATTCAACTTTTGCTGTGGTTTTACCTCTTACAATAGGGCGAACATGGGGCTGATGGATGCTTACAATGCGATCTTCGATCGTATGTTTGTGCTCATCATATATCTCCTTTTGCTGTTGGTAGAGAAAGTTGATCACCAGCAGGTATTTGAAATCTCTCTTCTCCAACGGAATGCTTACAGAGGAGAAAGAGTTTAACAACTTGTTAATGGATTTTAGATTTCTTTTCAGAAACCGCAACTGGCTTCCAACAGCTGAACGTATGGCTTTACGGCTCTTGTTCTTCTTTTGTGCTGTATGCAGATACTTTTTTCTTGCAACTTTACGATAAGTCCGTGGCTTCTTTTTGTGAATGGCCGGGTCATAGAGCAGGTCAATCAAATGTTCGGATTTCTCCCTCGCATCAGAAAGCAGATTCAAGTCTGTCGGATAAGCAATGTCCTGAGGACAGGCAGTTGCATCATAAATTACTCTTCCTCTGTTTGCATTCCCGGAAGAACTCTCATCTGCATCATTCGAATCAGTAGGTTTTGATTCCTTCTTTGGCGTTTCAAGATGAGTTTTCAACGAAATGATTTTCTCATTGATAGCATTTATCTGATCGGCACCCAATTTCTTTCTGAACTCTACAAAAAGAGAGGGATCAAAAGGCGGCTCGATCGAGAAACTAGAATAGCCGAGAAAATATTGCATGTACATGTTCTCCGAAATCTGATCCACGACTTCTCTGTCATCAAGATTCATCATATGCTTGATGATAAGAGAACCAATCACAACTCTTGGGCTTAAAGGCGGTCTTCCTGTACTACTAATACCGACGTGTTTCAGGTAAGTTCCGCATATTTCATCCCAGGGGATTAGGTCGCCCAGGACAACCCAACGATTGGTAGACTTTAACCGTGAGGCAAATGGAGAGGCGAATGCATCGAGCGTGAGCTGGTTTGGGCTGACATAGGTTGGCGTCGGTGCACGTTTTCTTTTGGCTAGACTCATAATTCCTTGCACTTGGTTATCCAAAGATAGCTACAATTATCTAAATTTCAATACCATTAGACTTTAACAGCAGACCCTAATTAGTATCTCAGAGAGCGAAAAAAGTGCTTTAGCTTTTCCGTAATCATCATAAAATAAAGAGGCTGCCTTTTCAGACAGCCTTTTTAATTTATGACTATTATTCAAGTTCGTGAACCACCAACCCCGATCTGAGTTTAGGCTCAAACCATGTTGTTTTTGGGGGCATTATATTACCCGAATCGGCAATATTAATCAGTTGTTCCATCGAAACAGGATAGAGCGCAAATGCTACTTTCATTTCGCCAGCGTCGACTCTCTCCTTCAATTCGCCCAAACCCCGGATTCCACCAATAAAATCGATCCGTTTATCGGTTCTGAGATCTTTTATCCCCAATATATTATCAAGGATCAGATTTGACAGAATGGTTACATCGAGCACACCGATCGGATCGTTGTCGTTGTAACACCCTGTTTTAGTGACTAACTTATACCATTCACCTTTAAGGTACATACTAAAGGTATGCAATTGATCGGGTTTGTAAATTTCTGTCCCGATTTTCTGAATTTCGAAATCTTCACCAATCTTATCAATCAGCGCGGTTGCTGAAAGACCATTCAAATCTTTCACCGTACGATTGTAATCGATGATTTTCAATTGATTGTCGGGGAAATGAACCGCAAGGAAATAGTTATATTCCTCGTCACCTGTGTGATTGGGATTTTCAGCGCGCTTCTCTTTCCCGACAAGGGCTGCCGCAGCAGTACGGTGATGACCATCGGCAACATAGGTAGCTGGAATTTTGGCGAAAAGTTTTACAATCTTTTCAATGGTCTGATCATTATCAACGAGCCAGAAATGATGTCCAAAACCGTCTTCTGCCACAAAATCGTAAACCGGCGACTGTATTGCAACAATATCAGCAACAATGTCATCCAGCTCTTTTACGGCAGGATAGGCAAAAAACACAGGTTCCATATTGGCATTGGTAATACGGACATGCTTCATGCGGTCTTCTTCTTTGTCGGCGCGGGTTAATTCGTGTTTTTTGATCACACCTTTCAGATAATCATCTACCGAAGCACAACCCACAATACCATATTGGGTTCTCCCCTCCATCGTCTGGGCATAAATATAAAGGGAATCTTTTGCATCTTTCACCAGCCAGCTATTGTTACGCCAGATATCCAGGTTTTCAGCAGCCTTTTGATAAACGGGCTCTGTGTGTTCATCGGTTCCGGCAGGAAAATCAATTTCAGGTTTGATGATGTGCAATAAAGTATAAGGATTTCCTTTTGCTTCTTCCCTTGCTTCTTCCGAATTCAGAACATCGTAAGGTCGTGAGGCAACTTTTGAAGCCAGCTCAACAGGTGGCCGGAGTCCTTTAAAAGGTTTTAATACTGCCATAATTTAGTTTTGAGCTTCAAATTCTTTCATGGCTTCAACCAACACTGCCACACTTTCGATCGGCATTGCATTGTAAATAGAAGCTCTGAAACCACCAACACTACGGTGACCTTCAATTCCGAGAATGTTCAGTTCCTTTGCTTTGGCAAGGAATGCCTTTTCTAGTTCTTCGTAACCTGGAGCCATCACGAACACAACATTCATGCGTGAACGATCTTCAGGATCGGGAACCGGACAGGTAAACATTTTATTGCGGTCGATTTCGTCATAAAGCAGTTTGGCTTTAGCGATGTTTTTTACTTCCATTGCCTTGATACCACCATTTTCCTTCAGCCATAATAAAGTCTGAAGCCCTGCGAATACAGGAAGAACAGGTGGTGTATTAAACATTGAAACCCCTTCAATATGTGTTGCATAATCGAGCATCGTGGGAATTGGGCGGCCAGTCTTGCCAAGTGCATCTTTACGAACGATTACAAGTGTTACTCCTGCCGGAGCCAGGTTTTTCTGTGCACCGGCATAGATCAGGTCGTATTTCGAAATATCGATCGGACGGCTAAAGATATCGGATGACATATCAGCCACCAACATCACCGGAGAATCGATATCTTTGTAGATCTGAGTTCCAAATATGGTGTTATTCGTTGTAATATGTAGATAATCAATATCTGAAGGAATACTTACATTTTTAGGAATGTAATTGTAATTTTTATCTTTTGAAGAAGCAACTTCAACAACCTCGCCAAAGAATTTAGCCTCTTTGAGTGCTTTCGAAGCCCACACTCCCGTATTGTAATAGCCAGCTTTATTTTTCAGCAAGTTAAAAGGAACCATACAAAACTGCATACTTGCCCCACCATGAAGAAAGAGTACTTCGTAACCTTCGGGTACTTCGAGCAACTCTTTTACAAGCGCTATCGCCTGATCCATCACGGCAACAAACTCCTTACTCCTGTGCGATATTTCCAAAACAGAAAGGGAAGTTCCGGCAAAGTTAACAACTGCTTCAGCAGTTTTCTGAATCGTAAACTCAGGAAGAATAGATGGACCTGCGTAAAAATTGTGCTTTTTCATTTGAAGGAAATTAAAATGTTATAACTTGTTATAATTGTGTCTATTATCGTGAAACAAATAGCTTATCCGACGAATACTTGCAAAATTAACACATTTGTCAGAAACATGACAAAAATCAATAAAAATTTAAATGTAAGTAATGAATACTTAACATGTGACAGCAGCCTAAATAAACGGCGTTTTAACGATTTTGGCCTTTACGCGTTTGTTGCGGATGAGAATATAAATTTCGGAACCTAATGCGCTGAAATCATTACGAATATAGCCCATTCCAATCCCCTTTTCAAGTATCGGCGACTGTGTTCCGGAAGTAACCACACCAATTACGTTTCCTTCGGAATCAACAATCTCATATCCATGACGCGGGATTCCCCTGTCGATCATTTCAAAACCCTTTAACTTACGGGTAACACCTTCCTCCTTTTGTTTCAGAAAAAGAGCTTTATCAATGAAGTTCTTGTCATCTGTAAACTTTGTTACCCAGCCAAGACCTGCCTCTATCGGCGAAGTGGTATCATCAATATCATTCCCGTAAAGACAAAAACCCATTTCGAGTCTCAGCGTATCGCGTGCACCTAGTCCGATAGGTTTGATTCCAGCCTCTTTTCCTGCATCAAAAATTGCATCCCACATCTGTTCAGCAAATTCATTGTAAAAATAGAGTTCAAATCCGCCGGCGCCAGTGTAACCTGTTGCAGAGATAATAACATCATCAACGCCTGCAAAACGTCCAACTTTAAAGGTGTAATATTTGATTGAAGAGAGATCGGTATCGGTCAGTTTCTGCAAAATCTGCATCGCCTTTGGCCCTTGTACAGCTAATTGACTAATCTTACCAGAGGCATTTTCCAATTCGGCACCTAAATCATTCTGAGAAACCAGCCATGCCCAGTCTTTTTGAATATTTGAAGCATTTACAACCAGCATATACTTCAGCGGTTCAAAATAATACACCAATAAATCGTCAACAATTCCGCCTTTCCCATTTGGAAAACATGAATATTGCGCCTGACCAGGCTGCAAAACGGAAGCATCGTTTGTGGTCACTTTTTGAATAAACGACAGTGCATTAGGGCCTTTCACCCAGATTTCGCCCATATGGGACACATCAAAAACCCCTACCCCGTTGCGAACGGTCATGTGTTCATCTTTGATACCAATATATTCAACCGGCATTTCAAATCCGCCAAATTCTACAATCTTGGCATTACAACGTTTGTGAATCTCGAAAAATGGAGTTCTTATCATCTGAATTTTTTTTAATATTTTCGTATTGCAAAACTAAATATTTCGAAGAGACTAAAAGCTGAAAAATCTCACTTCGATTTGAATTTTAATTGTTAATTTTGATTGTTTAATAAAAATAACGTTTAAAACCCGCAATAATCATGGCTTATACTAATTTAGATTATCTGAGAACTATAACCGAAGGCGATAATAATTCGATGCGGGAATTGATTCTTCTCTTTATAGAACAGGTTCCGGAATTTATCGGAAATCTAAAGAAACACCTTGCAGAAGAGCAGTTTCTCGAACTTGGCAAAGAAGCCCATAAAGCAAAATCATCTGTAATGATTATGGGAATGGATAATCTTAGTCACGATTTAAAAACACTTCAACTTGATACAATAAGCGGAATCAGAAAAGAAACTTATGCCCAGCGTGTAAGCAGATTTGAAAAGGAATGCCTTGCCGCTGTGGAAGAATTAAACAAGGCAATGAGCGAAATGAAATAGTCACAATTACTTAGGCACCATTTTTAAGATCGATTCTGCAAATCCATAGGTAGCTTCAGCAACCGCATCCACACTTTTTGAAGTAAGACTACATGCAATTACATGTGATCCGGCATCAGGAAAAGCTTGCGCCTGCTTCAATGAAACAGGAGTTCCCACTTGTCTGAACATCTTTAATCCCGCCTTCACTTCAACGGTTTCATCCTGGTGCTGCTCATCCTTAAAGTAATATCCAAAAAATAACGGACACTTCACCTTTGCAAATACT
>JAAFHB010000291.1 GCA_010906965.1 Mariniphaga sp.
ATTGGATTGATATAACGCCTGGGCAACTACATCGTCTCGATCTCAAATCCGGAAACAAACAAAATTGGTCAATGGGATCAATGATTGGGACAGTGGTTCTTGACGCTTTGGGGGGACTTGTTGTTGCGCTTGAAAGTGGAATATATCATTTTGAACCAAAAAAAGGGATGACGCAATTATTCGATTTTCCTGAAAATAGTGAAAAAGGCAATCGTTTTAACGATGGGAAATGCGATCCTGCTGGTCGGTTATGGGTTGGAACAATGAATAAGAAGGTTAAGCCAAACGATGGAAAACTCTATTGTTTTGATGGTCGGTCGGTTGATGTAAAACTTGAAAACCTGACTATTTCAAACGGAATGGCATGGTCTGCCGATTTGAAATGCTTTTATTTTATCGATACGGCTGATTATGCTGTCTCTTGTTTTGATTTCGACAATGTTAGAGGAAATATTTCGAATAGAAGAAAGGTAATTGATGTTCCTGTGGATATGGGTGGCCCCGATGGGATGACGATCGACCATGATGGAATGCTTTGGATAGCCCATTGGGGTGGAGCATGTATTGCTCGTTGGAACCCTAATAATGGTCAGCTACTTGAAATCGTTAAAGTTCCTGCACCCCATGTTACCTCGTGCATTTTTGGGGGAGAAGATCTGAGAACACTATTTATATCAACAGCTATAGAGGGATTGACCAAAGCCCAGTTGGATGAATTTCCATTAAGTGGTAGTCTGTTTTCTTATATTCCTGAGGTGGCTGGCATTGAACCTTGCGTCTTTAAATCTGAATTAAAATTTAAACATTAAAACGATGAATAATCTTACGTTCAACATCAAATTATTATTACTTGGGTTTTTGATGGTTATTTTACCCAAATTAAATCATGCACAAACATCAAAACAAACATTCGTTATTAGCCTCGAAAATGGTAAATCGATGCTGGTTCAGGTTTGTTCTGAATCGATATTCCGTGTTCGCATTGAAGATAAAAATGAATTTCCGGAGAGTTTGATGGAGCGTTATGGCATATTGAAGACAGATTGGAAACCCGTGGAAGTACAATCAAATGCTGAAAATCAAATGCTGACAATCCTGACTTCTTCCTATAAGATCATTGTCAATAAGCAAACCGGAGTGATGAAAGTAAATGATTTGAAGGGGAATTCTATTGTTGAACGTATCAGTTTTGCAAATGGCAGCAATCCAATTTCTGCCGAACTAGGGCAATCGTTAGACAACTATTTTGGTAAGGCAAAAACTGGAGGTGGAATCATTGGGGATTTAAATTACACTGGAATTCAAACTGAATTTGAAGAAGTGGGAAATACTAAGAATAGCAGTATACTAGACATTTCGATGAAAGATGGCGAGCGTTTTTATGGTGGTGGAAGTACCAGCAGAACCCATATTCAACATCGGGGAACAGCCTTGCGCATGTGGGCAACTTATCAAAGGACCGAGATTCCATCGCCTTTCCTGATGAGTTCAAACGGTTGGGGAATCTTCAACAATACCACATCGAAAAACTATTTTGATGTAGGTCGTTTTGATAAAGACAAACTTCTAATTTATAATTCCGATGGCAAAGTTGATTTCTACCTAATGTTTGGGAATTATATGCCCGACATAATCAACTTGCAAACAACAATAACCAGAAAGCCATTTCTTCTGCCAAAATGGACTTATGGGCTCACTTTTGCCGGACATACAATGCAAGATCAAATGGGCGTAATGTGGGACGCTGTGCGTTTCAGGGATGAAAAAATTCCTTGTGATGCCATGAGCCTTGAACCGCTTTGGATGACCAAGTATTACGATTATTCAACATCAAAAAGTTGGAGCCAGGAACGATTTCCAGCTGAAACATCATGGGGAAGACCCTATTTCCCTAAAACAGAAGAAAAAACGTTGTTTGTTCATAAATTGCACGAACTAGGTTATAAGTTACAGTTGTGGTTGTGCATCGATCATGATTTAACGGTAGAAGAAGAAGACCACTTGGCTCAAAAAACAGGCAAACCCGTTTCTGGTCAGGAGCATTGGTTCGATCATTTAAAAATTTTCATGGATCAGGGAGTTGATGGATTTAAACTCGACCCCGGAAAAACATTGGACGAACATCCTGACCGTAAATACTACAATGGGCATACCGATAAAGAAATGCACAATTTGAACCAAATTCTACTCTCGAAACAAATGTATGACGTTTTTCGGGAGCACAAGGGAATTCGTTCATTTCACCACTATTGCGGAGGATATGCCGGAGCGCAGCATTGGGGCGCATCAACCAGTGGCGACAATGGCGGTGGGAAAATTGCACTTTTTGACCAATTGAATTTAGGGTTGAGTGGATTTTTGAACACCTCGGCCGATGTGCTCGAGGGTGTTGATGACAATAAAGCAGCTTTGCAACTTGGTTTTTTTCTTCCATGGGTTCAAATTAACAGTTGGTACAGTTTACATCAACCCTGGTTTATGAACCCTGTAGAGAAAGAAACCTACCGGTATTATGCACAGTTGCGCAATGCTTTGTTTCCCTACATTTATTCAACTGCGTTGGAAGGAAGTCAAACCGGAATGCCGATACTGCGGGCAATGCCACTCGAATTTCCCGATGATCGAAAAGTTGATGACATGATATTTCAGTTTATGTTTGGCGAAAATCTGTTGGTAAATGTATTCAGCGATTCAATTTATTTGCCAAAGGGAAATTGGATTAACTTTTGGAATGGCGATAAGGTAACAGGTGGAAAAACAATTCATGCACAAATTCCCAAAACCCGCGGTGGACTTATTTTTATTAAAGCAGGTGCCATAATTCCATATCAGCAACCCATGCAATACATTGGCGAAATACCTTTAGACACACTTATCCTGAAAATTTATCCCGAAAATAAAAGCAGTTATACCTTACTGGAAGACGATGGAACTTCATACGAATACGAATCAGGAGTATTTGCTAAAACCCGTTTCGAATGTGCTCAAACTGACACAAAAATCGAATTAACAATTAACCCTGTTGAAGGTAGTTATTCTGGGATGTTTCTATCGCGCACCTATCAGCTCGAAATCTTTTCGGGCAAAAAACCAAAAAAAGTGCTCGTAAACGGCATTAAAACAAAGGAGTGGAAATACGACGAATCGGGAAAAATTCAAATGACGATTTCTCAAATTAGCACATCAGAAAAACTAAATATATCAATACAATAAAAAATTTAATACTAATAGCCATATGTATTATCATTATAATGCAGTTGTTTTCAAAGGATGTTTATCAACAGCGAGAAGAACGCACCAAGGGGTTTCGCGATGCACGTTTCGGAATGTTTATCCATTGTGGCGTTTATGCTATTCCGGCTCATCCAATTCTTGATAAATTGGGACGGCCTAACCCTTGGGAAGCATGTATTACATTGAACAACGACTGGGGCTATAGTGCCTAATCATTACAAATCTGACAAAGATGTAATTCGGGAGTTACTAATTGGCCAATTATTCTAAGGCAAGCTAAAGTCAGGAACGAAAAAATTTTACATTGAAGACGAAGCAAAAAATGCAATCGGCCAGATTCCACCAACAATCAAGTATTTAAATTCCTTAAAACAGAAACAATAAATTAAGTTTTAAAAAATGAAACAAATTCTGATTCTTCTTTTTTGCTTATTGATTCAACAAGCAAATGCACAGTTCTACACACAATATTGGGCAACCTTCGATGCTAAAATTACGAATAGCACATTGCCAAGCGAACGCTTAAGAGCGCAAGATGCCACAATATCAGTTCATCCAGTTTTTTCAAAATCACACATCATCGAAACACAAATGAATGGTTTGCAGCTGATAACTGTAAACGAAGTTATTCTGGATGTTAAACGTACTGAAATAGTATTCGAAATGTGGGGCGGTCACCCTTTATCTGAAAATAAACGGTTTACTATCAATGGACGGGGGACTTATCATCTTCCTGAAAAAGGCAACTCGCTGGAACAAAGCGAATACATTTATCCTTCGATTCCAATTACAACAAGCGATTTAGTGAACGGTGTAAACGCATTTCAGATGGCATGCGACCGGGGTACAACATTTTGGGGCAATTACATTGTTGACGAAATGGCAGTAAAATGTTATTTAAAAGATGACGATAAACGCATTTTGGACAATGGATTAAAGGGATTTAAAGCAATTCCATTTGTGGAGAAAATCGAAGATTTAACAACAGTGAAACTTTCTGTTGCCCCCGAATTTCAAAATCAAATAGTAAAGGTAAGCTACATTGCCCGGTATGATGGATACGATGACCGGGGTGATGGATATGGAAACAACTGGCATGGTTTTACACATAAAAGAATATACACTAACCATGTGGGTACTGCAACTCAAGCGCCTTTCAGCGTAAATTGGGATACCCGCATGATTCCTACGCAAGGAAAAGCAATGGCGCTAAAAGCAGTGATAGAACTTAAAAACGGGTTGTTTTTCGAGTCGGAAATATTGGACAATTTATGGTTTCCGAAGGGAAGGCCAACCGTGTTGCTGATTCATTCAACCAACGCTCCCGCACCTTTTTGGTCGCGAGATAATCAACTGAAAACTGCAAAAATTACCTTACCCTTTGACCCGAAAGAAATTGAAAGCGCTGAATTAATGGTTAAAATATGGGATGGTGGCGAAGGAACAGTAGCTGACCCTTTCAAGCTGAATGGGATAGCTTATGCAATTACCCGAAAACATGCCGACCACGATGTGCATTTAACCAAGCATGTTGTTGATGCTAAAAACTTAAAAGCAAGTGAGAATACAATTGAATTAAATTCCGAAACCAAAAATCATGGTATCGAAATGCTGCTTCCATTTCCTGCATTGATTGTCAGGCTTAAAAAATAGTAGAAATGAAATTACTAAAAATAGTATTTAGTCTGCTTTTTCTGTCGATAACTTTCGTTGGTCAGACAAAAGTGAAAATCACAAAAGCTGAATACCAGAATAGACCACAATTCAAAATTGATGCAAAGGGTTACACCGCTTTTTTTGATATTCAAGGTGGAGGTTTTTCGAGATTAATGGATAATGATGGCAATGATTGGATCGCCTTTAAAAAAGAACCCTGGGATAAGGTGCCAGAGTCAGCAGCTTCCAGTTTTCGTGGCTTACCTAATTTAGTATTTATGCAGGAAGACGGGGGCTGTGGTCATCCCGGTTTCTATAATTGCACCAGCGAAATGGTTACGAAAAACAAAATCAAAACCATATCAAAGAGTGGAAAATGGGCATGGGAATGGACTTTCAACGATAATTTTGCGGAACTGGAGATTATTAAAACCGATACCAGTCGTGGTTACTGGTTTTTGTACGAAGGCCCAGTTGGTGGAAAATATGACCCAAAAAATTGCTTGTGGGCAAACAACCTTCATGGTTTTCAAAAGGACTTAGTTTCACTAAATAAAAGCGAAGTCATTAACGGCAACTGGCAATGGGTTTCGTTCGGAAATCCTGAAAACAAGTATGTTTTCTCAATTGTGCAGGAAAATCAGGATTCTTATACCGATTTCTTTTCGTGGATGGGAAACAGCAAGGATGGCCTTGATGCTGAGGACGGCATGGTGGTTTTTGGGTTTGGCCGCGATAAAAAGCCCCTCTTAAAAGGTACAAATAAATATAAAATAGGCTTTCAGAAAATTGA
>JAAFHB010000292.1 GCA_010906965.1 Mariniphaga sp.
CAAAACGTAGCTGGTCATCCAACTTGAATAACAAAAAAGTAGTTGGTGGCAATGCCTATCTTTAAACTTTCAACCATATCATTGAATAGAGCCAAAGATGATTATAAAAATCAGGAGGAACAATATGCCTTCAATTAACTTAATCTTTTTTGATCCAAAGCGATATTGTACAAAGTGCCTGAAATTCATTCAATTTATTCATTTTTAATAACAGACAAATATAACCAAGCCCGGAAAAGACATGAGGTAATTAAATTGATATTAGAGGTGAGTTTTATTGAAAACAGAAGGAATTTAAAAGGTATTTAAAGAGAATTGTGTTCAATTCTCTTCTTCCTTCTCTTCTTTTTTCAGATTTGAAATATAATTGGTAGGTGAGGTATCGTAGTATTTTCGGAATACTTTGGTGAAATATTGCGGATTTTCGAACCCTACCATATAGGCAATTTCAGAGATTGAAATTTTATTGCAGGACATTATTTGTGCAGCTCTTTTCATTCTTATTTCACGAATGAATTCGCCTGGAGCCATACCCAACAAAGCCATAAATTTTTTATAAAGTGTTGAAGATTCCATTCCCAAAGCAGAGGCAAATTTCTCGACACTAAACTCAGAATCAGCTATGTTTTCTTCAACAATTTCAAGCGCTTGTTTTAAAATTTTTTCATCAATGCTATTTACAATAATTTCCTTTGGCTGAATATCTTTGGAGCTAAAGGATTTACCTAGGCTTTCATCAACAGAATTCATGAAATACGCTTTGAGTTTATGCCGGTATTCAATGCTATTTTTAATTTTTAGCAATAGTATTTCAGGTACAAATGGCTTGGTTATATAATCGCTGGCCCCAATTTCAAGTCCTTTCAACTTATTTTCGTCAGAGTTTAAGGCCGTTAGCATAATAATTGGAATGTGGCTGGTTCTATTGTCTGATTTTAAAATACTTGTGACTTCAAAGCCATCCTTACCCGGCATCATTATATCGCAAATGATAATGTCAGGAATAATTTGAAATGCTTTTTCGACTCCCGAAATGCCATTTTCGGATGATTCAATTTTGCACGTAGCGCTCAGAATATCACCTATATAGAAAATCAAATCTTTGTTGTCTTCAATGACCAAAACCGTTGGCTTATTTTCATTATCAGAAATTGACGGTTTTTGTATGGTTTTTAATTCAAGATCTGCATCTGTAATTGATTCTATTTCAAGATCATTCTTTTTAAGTTCGGTAATAATCTTATAACTTCCAAACTGATCTTTTTCGGTTGGAAGTTCAATAATAAAAGTACTTCCTTTACCGGTTGTGCTTTCAACCGTAATGTCTCCGCTACAGAGAATTACCATGTCTTTCGCCAAAGCCAGCCCAATACCTGTTCCGCCGTAACTACTCGTAGTTGAATTATTGATCTGGTAAAACCGCTCAAAAATTGAATTGAGGTGTTCGGGAGCTATTCCGATTCCGGTATCAGTAATTCGAACAAGCATATTTCTTTCTTTTTTTTGGTTAAAAACCATGTCGACAGCTATAAATCCACCTTCAGGAGTGAATTTAAGCGCGTTTGAAATGATGTTTGAGATGATTTTTTCAAGCTTATCGGGATCGAACCAGCCTTGAAAAGCTTTTTCAGATGAATAGAACTGAATTGTGATCTTCTTACTTACTGCATATTGTAGAAAACGGTCAGCAATATTTTTTGTAAAATTCACCAGATCTCCGTTGAATAATTCAATGACCATTGTACCCGTTTCAATCTTACGAAAGTCGAGTAATTGATTGGTTAGTTGGGTTAAACGTTGTGTATTCCGGGCAATTAGAGAAAAATATTTTAATTCATTTTCTCTCGACAGGTTTTCTCTTGTTGAAGATAACAACTTAATAATTGGACCAGAAATCAGCATTAATGGGGTTCTGAATTCGTGAGAAATATTAATGAAGAATTTTGTTTTTAGTTGATTGAATGCGTTTTCGCGTTCTCTTTCCGTATGCTCGAGTTGCAAACTGTTTTTTAAGTGTAATTGGTACATCATTATTTCACGAACATAATACAAGCTTATTAGAATAATAATAGCATAGATTAAAAATGCCCATTTTGTTTTCCATGGAGGTGGAAGTATTTTAATCTTTAAGCGAGTTGGAGTTTCATTCCATACACCATCATTGTTTGCGGCTTTTACTAAAAAAACATATTCACCTTGGTTGAGGTTATTATAACCGGCAATTCTTCGTTTGGCATCGGTAGTTATCCAGTTTTCGTTATATCCTTCCATTTTATAGGCGAACCTGTTTTTTTCAGGCAAATGAAAATTTAAAGCGGTAAACTCCAATGCAAAATCAGCTTGCTTATAATTTAGCACGATTTCGTCAGTGCTTATAATGTCTTGTGTTAGCGGAGAATTTTTGTCGTTTGGATAAATTCCCACCGGTTTGCTGAATAATAGTAGTTCCGTGATAAATACAGGTGGAATAGTTGGATTATCCTTTATGCTGTCGGGATGAAAGCGATAAAAATTTTCATGTTTTCCACCAATATAGATGTAGCCTTTGCTATCTTTATAAAGCGATTCAACATTTATATTCAAACCATCCCGTGAGGTATAATTACTAATTGTCTTTTTTAATGGATCATATTTAGATATTCCGAATACCGAAGTGATCCACCAGTTACCATTATTATCTGTAATTGCCTGACCAACATTGTCAGAAAGCAATCCGTCTGATTTATTGTATGTTGTAAATGAATCTGATTCAGGATTGTATTTATTCAAACCGTTTTTCGTACAGATTAATACTAAACCCGAGTTATCGGTATATATGCCATCTCCATTGATGTATGGATCGCTGATTGAATTTTGATCTTTAATTGATGGTAAATATTGTGTAATTGCATGTGTTTTTGCATCAAATTTATTTAAGCCTCTATACGTCCCAACCCAAATATTTCCAATGCTATCTTCTTTGATACTTGTAACTTTGTAGTGTGAAAGTCCTTTCAAATCATCTCTGGTAAAATGGATGAATGAATTGGTTTGCTGATTTAAAAAGTCCAGGGATTCCTGAGTCGAAATCCATAAATTATTGTTTCGATCAACCTCAATAGCGTTTACAAAATCATGGAAAAGTGAATTTATTTCACCTTCTTTATGCTTGTATGATTTGATTACCTGATTGGTTCCCGGATCAAAAAGCATTAATCCGTTGGAAGTTCCTATCCAAATTTTACCGTCAGGGGTATAATGGAAACATGAAATAACAGCTTGAACAAACAAAGGATTGTTGGAAATTCGTTTGTACTCAAAATTATGAAGGTTAATTTTTATTAGTCCATCGCCATAAGTTCCGATAAATAGATTGTCATTTTTATCAGATATCATTGCTTTTACAAAATTCTGACGAATGGCAGTCGATTCCTTAGGAATTGCATGATAATAACCCGAAAATTTTTCAGCTTTTGGATTGAAATAAACAACTCCTTCAATCCCCACCCAAATCGTTCCATCGTTGGTCATTGAAATGGTAATCGGGCTTCCTTTTGGAAAGCTTTGCAAATTCAAAGGGTCATTTGAATAGGTAATAAAAGATTTATTAAGTGTATCAAATCGAACCAGATTTTTCCCTTGAAGCATCCAAAGAGAAGAATTAGCTTGAATCATACAACTTATTCCCATATCATTTAAACTATTGGATTTTCCAGAGAAATAAGAAGTGCATTTTTCTGTAACAGGATTAAAGTCAATAAGCTCTCCATTAATAAGTCCAAGCCAAAGATTCCCATTCGGATTTCGGAATATTGAAAGTACAATATTTGTTAGAAAATCACTGTCTGTTTTTATAGGAAAGTGTTTAATGCTCCCTGTTTTTGGGTCAAGTTTAGAAATACCCTGATAATAGTCTGATGTCCAAATATTGCCGTTGTCGTCAAAAGTTAAAGCTGTGATGCTGTTACCTTTAATGTTCAAAATCAGATCTTCTGAAACACCATATCGTACAAAATTGTCCTTTTCTTTATTGTATAAGTTAAGTCCCTGATCTGTTCCAACCCACAAATGGTAGTCTTTATCGAAACACAATTTTGTTATTCTATTGTTCGATATGCTATTTGCATTTTTAGGATTATGCTGGTATTTTTTAAAAGTTTGCCTGGCACGATCGAAAATATTTAACCCTGAATTTGTGCCAACCCACATTTGACCATCTTTATCTTCGGCCACGGATAAAACAGTATTACTGCTAATACTGCTCGAATCGGTTGCATTATGCTTGTATGTTTTAAATGTATAGCCATCGAAAAAATCCAACCCATCGTCAGTACACATCCATATAAAGCCTTGTTTATCCTGAAATATCTGATTGATATCACTGTTTGACAATCCGTCATCCAATGTTAACCGATGAAAAACCAAATCATTATTCCCGGCAAACAGCAAATTGGGGGAAACGATTAACCCCCAAATAAATAGATTCAGAATTGCGAATATCTTTAAACTCATGCTCAAAATTAAGATTATCCAGAAATAATTCATTGTAATCAGACCTTCTAAAAAAAATCCTAAGATAAATGCGTAAACACAGTTTTACAAAGAATGAACATTCAGAAATCCAGTTCAGAAAATAATTTTTCATTCATAATCCATTTTCCATCAGGGCAATAAACCCAAGCAATGCTCCCCAATGGTAGTAATTGTCGCCCATGCGTTTCCCTTCGGCCGGGTCTTTTACATTACCGGTAATGGCATTGTAGTTCTCGTAAATATAGCCGTTCAGTTTCACATTTTCCATCATCAGCCGGTTCGATTTTTCGGCTAATACTTTTCGTGCCTCAGGCAGATCGTAGTTTTTCAGTCCAAGATAAACCAGGAAATTCATCGGACCCCAAATCCGGCCACGCCAGTATTCCTGGTCTTTGAAAGCGGGATCATTCCTTGCAATCGAGGGCATCATCCATTCACCATTAAACTCTTCCGGATTGAGCAAATGCTCTTTCACCATTCGTTCGGCCTGTGCCTGTGTTGGTGCTTTGGCCAGTAACGGATAAAAATTGGTTGGCGAAATCCGCGATGAAAGTTCTCCGGTATCGGTCCGTTTGTTTTTGTACATTCCGGCTTTTTCGTCCCACAACTGAGCAAGGTTTTTACGGTAATAAGCTCCTCTAGCTTTCAACTCTTTGCTTTCCTCTTTTTTTCCAAGAATATTGGCAATATCGGCTAAGGCATCACAATCCATCACGTATAAACCCATCAATCCGGCATCGGCTAATTCGAGCATATGAGTTTGCTTGTTAAAAGGAACCTTATCGTACATGGGTGAATTGTCCAAACCCGATTCGTAAGCTGCACCCTGCCAGTCGTTTGTTGCAAAATCACTTTTCAAAGGTGGTTCAACTGTGCTTGAACCCCAGCATAACAAACCTTTGTTATCGCGGTTTTTTGGCCACCAGCGGTTCCATCTTAGCAAATCGTCATACACATATTCGAGCAGCCATTTGTCCTGAAATTTGTGGTACAGTTCTTTGAAAACTAAACTGCCAACCGGTGGTTGCGAACGGTCGAACGAACCGCTTCCATATGATCCGGAAAAGTTAGGATTAAAGAATCCACCATCTGAGAAGGTGGACTTGAAAAGCCCCTATAAGGGGCCAAAGTCCAGATTCTATTGCTTAGTTCATTTTTTTTCT
>JAAFHB010000293.1 GCA_010906965.1 Mariniphaga sp.
GAATTTTAAGAGCTATTTCAGGAAGCATTAAAAATGGCTTATTTTCTAAATATTCCAATCCTTGTCGTTCTATCCTTTCTTTAAACTCAGCGCTTCCCGAAACTACAACATGCAAACCATTGTTATTAACCATTCTGGCTGTTTTTAAGATAGCGCTATAATGCCCGTTCGCGGGAAAGGGATCAAAAAGGATGGTTTTCACAATGGAATTTTTTGTTTGTTTTATAAAAATTCTTGATTTGAAGGAGTGAATATGCCCAACGTTAAAACCACTATTCAAAAAATAATTGTCAATCCTAATTAAATCTAACGTTCGCCCTTTTCAAAATAGTTAAGTAAGGTTGCTGAATTTGCAATCACTTCTTTACTAATCAATTCTTTTTCAGAATTGTAAATGAAAAGCGATGGCCCTATTACTGATCCGAAATTGGCTTCAATCACCTTCTTTTCTATGTGCCCGAATATAAAGTTATCAGTATTATACAGTTGCTGCTTTAATGCAAATTCTTTAATTTTTGCGATTGAATCAATTGATAACATGATAAACAGGATATTTTGCATTGAATCGTTATGGTTGTGATATTCATTTGCTTCATCTTTGCAAATTCCGCACTCCGTACTGAAAATCTGGACTACATACCCTTTATACTTTGGGAGGGTTGACGTATTTTGGACTTCGTTATAAAGTGTTGAGAACGAGAAATCATTCATAGTTTTATACTTCCCGAAGTTTCTTTGCTTTTCCAGATATGTATTCAAGATAAACGATACTAAAATAATTGTCATTAAAACCGCCAAACCAATAATAATTCCTCGTTTCATCACATGAGAATTACAAGGATTATACAACGAAGCAATACAATGCCAAGCCCATATGTGGAACCCACGAGCAAAAGAGAATTGAAAAACCGGAGCCCGGAATTGGCCGAAAGCTGCCACGCAATGAAAAGCATGAATGATAGATGATATAAATTGATGTGCGCCAAAGTATTTATCATGGTTTCACGCATATCTGAAATATCCAGAAAAGGAACAATTGAACCCGGAAAGAAAAATTTCACATCATCAGGTGTATAGTTTCCGCTAAACAATATCAGCCAAATCGTTTTAACCCAGAATGGGAGTGAAATGAAAATCAATCCCAGAAATACTATTTTAAACAACAGTTTATTATCGAATTCTATTCTTGAAATTATTAAACCAGATTTTATCAATATCCAGACTACGGCTGATATTCCTATAATATATAATGGTGAAAGGGCATACCGCACCATATCAATTCGTCTTATGTTTGAAAGATATTCATCAAAGTTTGCTCCTTTAAATCCTGGCATATAAGTATTTGAATCCCAAACCAATTGTGAGAATAGAAATAAGCCAATCAAGTAAAACAGCCAGGAACACAAGAAAAGCATCCATGCAGGCTTTCTGAGTAATTCGGTTATATAGCTTTGTTGCATTAGTTTACAATTTTTTTTGAGTTTTTCAATCCGCCATCATTAAATTGATTGTCAAGAGGAATCTCCTGTTCCAGGTCTTTTTTTTCCGAAGGATCAATAGGTTTATCTAACAAGATGTTATAGGTTCTCCAAAATTCAGGATTGTATTTGTATTCGACATTCCACAATGGAAGATCAGCTTTCATCGCATTCCGGAGTCGGATGCGTTCAATCGATTTCCTGTCAAGGACAATATCATTTACTAAAATGGAAGTTTTATGTCTATAATCAACATCTTTTCCAAACTTATAGTATTCATCTGGTATATAACCGTCAAAATCAATCAGTTTTAAGTAGTATTTGCCATTGAACTCCTGCATTTTTAGTTCTACTTGTTTCCAAGGCAAGAATTCACCATTTAATGAAATCCAGCTCGACATCAAAGTTTCTCTTGCCTCCTGAATGGCCCAGTCTTTTGTGTTTATGTATAAGATTATTGATTTATATGCTTTTGTACATTCGTACTTCCGCCCCATAACTTTACCGTATCTTTGCCGTATCTCAAGTCTGTAAACAGGTGTGCCTTCATATACGGTTAAATCGAGAATTTCTTTTGAATAACATTCATCTTTCAATAATTTCTTCAGGTTATAACGACTTATCATATCTTTGTAGGAATAGACCCATGAAATTGGATTTTTCAATCCACCAATGATGCCTATTATCATAAGCTTTGAAAACTTATTAGTTTCAACATGACTGTAACTATTCCGTATTTCATGTGCCTTAAATTTAGAATCACGAAAAGCGTCAAGGCCAAAATCTTCAATGTTTATTGCGGCTTCTGTTAATCGGCAGTTTTGGATTTTAGCCTGCGGCGAATCATCTATCACCAAATCGCGGAAAAATGTTTCGTAATAGCTAAATCCAAAGGGGTAATTTCGGTTATGGTTTTCAATTACCTTTCGTAGTACTTCTTCGGCTGTTATTGGTGCCAATACCTGCACCTCTTCCAACAGGATTGTTTTGGGGTCGAGGAATATTTCAAAATAATTAGTATTCATTTCACTGATCCTGAATTCCTTGCTTTCGTAACCGATTATAGAAACTGTGAGTGTTTCGTTAGCCAGTGAATCACCAACAAGGAGTTGAAATTCACCATTCCTGTTTGTGGAGGTTCCGATGGGATATCTATTTAATCCAAGGCTGGCAAATACCAATACTTCTTTTGTTTGTGAATCTTTAATAATACCCTGGATTTTTATCGTTGCCATGCATAATCCATTAAATACGACCGTTAATATAATCAGGCATAATAATGCCTTGACTTTTAAGTGATATGTTATATTTGGCATGTTTTTGATTTTTATAATGTCGCATTAAAATATGGGGTATGAATTATACCCCATACTAAAACTAAGGTTATTATCTGCACAATGACATTGCATAGCACAGCATTTCTGTAGAACCTTGATATCCAGAGCCTACTTTATACCAGTAAATAATTAACTCACAATATGTCATTCCACCATTTACTTCTTCCATTTGTTCAAATCTCAATTCTTTAATAACATTCAATTTTCAAATTGAAAATGTAAAAGTTAGTTTAGCCTATTTTTTATTGACTTTAGTATGTTTTCTTAATTGCAAAAACATCATCAAACATACAGCAAACCAAATAAAGAATAAAACTAAGACAGAAATGTTTGCTGTTTTAAACCTGTCTAGAAATACTAGTAGAATTAAAGCAAGCAAATATATTATAAGTGCCACTTTTGAATAAAAGTAAAACTTACTTAGTCTAATACTAATTTCATTTTCAGATAAGCCTTGCTTTCTGAATCTTAAGGTCATTTTATCGCAAAAGTTCATTGTGCCAAAATTGATATTATTAAACCAAACCAGCAGCTCTTCCAAAAGTCCATCGTCCATTGCCAACCGCGAAAAATTGCATTCCAGGAACTGCTCATAATACTCCACCACTTATTAAACAAGAAATACCGAAAGAGGCACAGGATTGGGAGTAGTCCATTTATTTTCAGCGATTGCTGCCGCTGCATCAGCTTCCCAAAGTGCAATAAGTGGAGCAGTATCCCAATTACTATAAACATAAACAGTCTGCCCCATGGGCGTTTGTAAGGTTCCCTGGCTATTTGCTGTCATAGCTGTCAGCATCAGGAACAGCATAAAAATCAGGTTCTTGAATATATAATCGTTTGTCCTCATTTTATTTGTTTTTTAGAATTTTTAAATAATCTTCCGATAAACTCATGGTCTTATTCACAACATCAGAGTCTAGAATTAAAATATTAGCAACGTTAATTAACATTAACTTATTGTTATTGTATTCTTCAATCAACGGTTGATATTTGTCGAGGTACATAATCCTGGATAAAATGGCACAGGTTGTTGCCATTCCATCAAGACCCCAGTATTGATGTGCCAGTGCATACTTTTTCTTCTGATTATCAAGCGTCAGTTGAAAAAGTTCTATTTTCTCAGGAGAGGTCAGGTCGTTCAGAATTTCATATTGTGCAATAATGAGCTCATGCCTGACGATGTTATCCATATACCTTCCGTTTTCTAAATCAGAATAAGATTTCCAGTCCTGATTAAAACTCAAATGCTTGTACAAATTAATTAACCCCTGATATTTTTCCCCCCTTCCAAACAACTCTCCAAAACCGTTGCACATTGCATTAACCTTGTCAAACCCACCTTGCAGGTCAGACATTGTCCACATCAGCCTCATTTCCGGATAACTGATGCAGGATTTAATTAATGCATCGGTTGAAAGGCAATGTAAGGTTTGTTCAGGAATCTTAAACATTTCAGTCCGCTCATCAAAAGACTTACCCTTTGCTGCTTCAATAGGATAAACGTAAACCTGATCGATAACTTCTTCGCAATCTTTTTTTTTGCAACCAATTACAAAGAAGAAAAAACACAATAACATTGAGATTTTTCTATAACCCATCTGATAGGATTTTGTCATTTTCCATTACAATATCATCTAACAAACTAATATCATTAAAAGTAAGGTTATCGATGAACGCATTGATTCTTTGATCACCATGTTTCATCTTTGAGTTTACCAGCTTTTTGACTTGTTGTCTGGCTATTATCAAGGCAGTTGTTTGCAAGCCAATTCCACCGTAATATTTTTGCTGGTCTTTCTTCAATTTATATTTTTGGCTGCACATGGTCAACATTTCATGTAAATCGCCCGGATTTAATTTGTTAAGGATTTCGGTTTGGGCTATCAAAATTTCGATATAAGTAATTTTCGATATAAATCTACCAATTTCCAAGTCAGTCGAATTTAAATCAAAACCATTAGGTTTATATCCGGCATAAACCTTCATTAACTCTTTCCCAACATCCGGTCTGGTTTCTATCTCAACAAAACCATTAAACATTGATCGAATAAAGTTATAACCTGATTGTAAATCATTTCGGGTAAAGACTAACCGATATTCAGGATAATTTAAACATGATTTTACCAGCTCTTCCGTACTAATTCTTTTTAGAAGGGATTCAGGAATATTGAGTAGTTCAAGTCTCTTTGAAAAGTCTGCAACCTCTAACCATTCTTTACTGCCCGGTTTTACCGGGTAATCCCATGTTGCTTTTTGATTTTGTGCAAAAGAAATAATGGGTATTGCAACTAATAGAAACAGGATTATTTTTTTCATTATTGGATTATTTTTAGTTTTTATTACTGATTCCTTGATCTGAATATATACTTATGCATCCTCGTGCAAGCTAAGACAGGCTCGTTGAAAGATGGAAGAATTCCAACTCTTTGGCCGCACCGGTGGGCCATACCCGGCAAGTTTTCGAAACATGGCAGGGAGATGTAACCCGGTGCGGCCTTTAAAACAAACCTATTCTGGCACATATCAAATTTGTTGATTGGTCTCATATCATGGAATTTATTGTAATAGATTAGATTTTAACATTTCCAATTCACCAGCTAAAGAAAGCAGAAGCAATAACAAGCTTAATGAATTACACCTGCTTCCTTTAATCCTGATCCTATTTACTAAGGTAGGCTTGTATTTTTCCGAACAGCCCCATACCCCATGCCTGCGAGCTTTGCATCGCTTCAACAGCAATCAGAGGGGTTTTTTCGGCCAGCTTATTGCCAGCGGGGGATTCGTAGAAAGCAATAATGGCTTTCACATCGTCTTGTGTAAAATGCTTTTTATAAACGGGGATCAGTTGTT
>JAAFHB010000022.1 GCA_010906965.1 Mariniphaga sp.
CTTCCAACTAGGTCACGGATATAGAGCTGAACAACTTCAGAGCCATCAAACTTACCGGAATTCTTCACCGTTATACTTGCTTTAATCGATTGGTTTCCTTTTGCCAGGGAGTTGCTTAATATCAAATCGCCGTATTCAAACTTCGTATAGCTTAACCCGTAGCCAAAAGGATACAAGGGTTCGTTTGAAACATCGAGGTAATTCGATCTGAATTTCTGGAACCATTTGCCTTCGGGTAAAGGTCTTCCTGTATTCTTATGGTTATAATATATAGGTATTTGTCCCACATTCTGAGGAAAGGTGGCAGTCAGTTTTCCTGAAGGATTGACCTTGCCTAACAAAACATCGGCAATGGCATTACCCGCTTCAGTTCCCGAAAACCAAACATTCAGAATAGCCGGGACATTTGCATTTTCCCACGTCAACGAAAGCGGACGACCAGTAAACAACACCAATACAACTGGCTTGCCGGTTGCGAGTAAAGCTTTCAGCAACTCTTTCTGATTTTCAGGCAGGTTAATATCCGATCTGCTTGAAGCCTCCCCTGACATTTCGGCCGCTTCGCCCAAAGCAGCAACAATCACATCCGACTCTTCAGCAACATCAACAGCTTCTTCAATCATCTCTTTCTGCGAGCGACTGTCACGATAGGTAGGTTTGCCAAAAATGCTGATTCTCGAATCCAACAGCGAATCGTTTACAATATTTGTTCCCCTTGCCACCAAAATACGGGCATCAATACCAATTGCTTCTTTCAAACCAGTGAGTAAGGAGACCGATTTCGAAAAATCAGCAGCAACACTCCATGTCCCGGTCATATTCTCCCTGTTATCGGCCAACGGACCAATCAGGGCAATGGTTCCCTTATTCTGAAGCGGAAGCACCTGATTCTCGTTTTTAAGAAGCACAACAGATTGAGCGGCAGTGGTCCTTGCAACCAACCGGTTTTCTGTTGTAAAAATCTCATTTTTGGCGCGATCATCATTGCAATAACGATATGGATCTTCAAAAAGACCGAGTTTATATTTTGCTTCAAGAATTCTGCGACAGGCAAGGTCAATCTGTGCTTTGGTAACTTTGCCTGTAGCCAATGATTTTTTGAGCGTGGTCAAAAAGCCATCAGCAACCATATCCATATCAACTCCGGAACGAAGCGACTGAGCCGAAACTTCCTGTAAATCACCTAATCCATGATCAATCAGTTCCGCAATAGCGGTATAATCGGTTACCACAAAACCATTAAAACCCCATTGCTTGCGCAATACATCGGTCATTAACCATTTGTTCGCGGTAGCAGGGATTCCGTCCAATTCATTAAAAGAGGTCATCACGCTGCCAGCACCAGCATCAACTGCTGCTTTGTAAGGGGGAAAATATTCGTTGTACATCCTGATCCGGCTCATGTCGACTGTATTATAATCCCTTCCAGCTTCAATAGCGCCATACAAAGCAAAGTGTTTGACACAAGCCATAATTGTATTGTTTTGCCGAAGATCAACACCCTGGTATCCGACAACCATCGCCCTGGCAATCTGTGAACCAAGGTAAGGATCTTCGCCTGAACCTTCCGACATGCGTCCCCAGCGCGGATCACGCGAGATATCGACCATCGGTGAAAAGGTCCAGCAGATACCATCAGCACTTGCTTCCTGTGCGGCAATGCGGGCCGACTGTTCAATCAGTTTCATATCCCAGCTGCACGACAGTCCCAATGGAATCGGGAAGACGGTCTGATATCCATGAATCACATCCATTCCGAACAGTAAAGGAATCTTCAGCCGGCTCTCCTCAACAGCCACTTTCTGAACATTACGGATCTTGCTGACTGACTTAATATTAAATAGTCCACCCACTTTTTCTTCCCTGATCTTTTTCCCAATATCTGAACTGGCCGCTTGTCCGGTGGTAATATCACCTGCACCGGGCAAGTTCAACTGACCGATTTTCTCTTCCAAAGTCATCTTGCTCATCAGGTTCGTGACGAACTGACTCATTTTCGTTTCACCAGCCTTTTGGGCATAAGAGGGTGAGCAAATGATTAGGACGGAAAGTGTTATTAAAATAGTTAAACTCCTCATTATTTTGATATTTAGAAAATTCTTAATTTATCTTTAAGTTGGTTCAATCACAAAAGGTTGGATTCCTTATTTGTATTAATTAACGAAGCTGGCCAAAATATCTGTGTTACTCCATGTATCCTCAGTGTTACTCTGTGTAATTTCCGATTGAAGAAGATTTAAAATCAAGCTTCTTTAAACCATTTTGAATTTCAGGGCAACTCATAAAAAGTTTCCAGAGCAAACCCGTTCTGTAGTTTTCGATCATTACGATGATAGGACCCTGATCAATGGCCAGATAATTTGTTGCGTACCAGTTTTTTGTTTCGCTAAAAGCATCCACAAAACCATAATCGCCCCAGATTTTGTCGCCAAGATCGAAATAAAAATGTTTTAAAACAAGCATTGAATATTCAGGCGTGTAAGGAAATGCAGAAAGGGCAGCTGTTGGGGTGATCACGCCCAGATCGTTCCCCGGTGAATGTGCATTGTAACCCTCAAAATTATCACTTGCGGTTAGACCCCAGCAATTCTCGCCATAACCTTTAAATTTTTGGGGATTGTCGATACACCATGCACGATTGATCAGTGTATGATTTTTATTTTGCTCCCAGTAATTAGCAAACCGATCCGTTAAATTCGTGGGATCCAAACCCATAAATGAGTATTGCGAAAAGAACAACGGACCACCGTAATCGAATCCCAAAGGAAGTTTAATGCCATAAAACTCTTTACCGTTTTTGAAAAAATTACTTTGCGCCCATCCACGATGATAGACGGCACTGCTTACGGGATAGCGTTCAGCGCTTGCAGCCAGCACATACATAATCAGACATTCATTGTAGCCTCTTACGGGGAAGTTCATGGCCCATCCGTTATTGGGACTCCAATGCCAGTACAGCACCTCTTCCCCACCCTTTGTAAACCAATCCCATTCAACGTCGTTCCACAACCAGTTAATCCGGTTACGCAACTGAGATTCAATGTTATTGTTCTGATCAAAATACTGTCGTACACACAACAAGCCTTGAAAAAGATAGGAAGTCTCCACCAAATCGGCACCATCATCTTTACGGCTGAAAGGGATTGTTTTGCCTGTGGCACCGTTCAGCCAATGTGGAAAAACACCATGATAAGCATCAGCCTTACTCAAAAACACAACCATCTTTAATAAATGCCTGGCAGCAGAATCGCGGGTAATCCAGCCTCTTTCGACTGCAACGATGGTTGCCATCACACCAAATCCGGTTCCTCCCGTGGTAACTACTTCGTCACCGTAACCGTAAGCGGGATTACTGCGTTCGCGTGCCATACCACTTACAGGATGAGAGAAATCCCAGAAATATTTGAACGTCTGCTTTTGCACAAGCGTCAGTAAAGCTGTGTCAGAGACGTTCTTTTGGATTTCATTTTTACCGTTTATATCCTTTTTTGGCAACAATTGTGCAGCAGTAAACTGAACAGGCACAAAATAAGTCAGCAAAAAAAGGGAGAATGTTAAGATGATGAATTTTCTCATAATTATAGATTGACGTATTTTAGATATTTATCAAATTATAGATTAGGACTCTGAAAGCTGTAATACTTTTTATCATTTGAAATACTTTCCTCGTACTTTGCAGGAAAAACAAAATAATAAAGTACGACAGTAACTTTATCGATGAATTCATGCGCTTTACAAAAATACATTGATTTTCGAAGCAGAACTTCGAGGAATTAAACCAAATGAGATTAAAAAACTAAAATCCGGTTATTCGAAACTGACCCCTGGCGATCTGAGATGATGTGCCTACCTGAGGATGAACTTATCATCCAAAGAGATTGCACTTCTTCTGGGAATATCGGTGCGGGGACTGGAGAACCATCGGTACCGTCTGCGCAAGAAAATGGGGCTGGATATTGATATAAACCTTAGTGAGTTTTTGATGAGTACGAATTAAAATAAAAATGCAATAACCAGATCAAAAATTATAAAACAGGCATAGCAACTATTAAAAAATCAATACATTTGTTAAACGAAATCCAATAAAATGAATAATGAAAAATTGATAAATATCGCATTAATAATTATTGCAGTTATCGCTATTTCTATTGCCTGTGGATTTGCTGTTTTCAATAATAATAATTCATCAGGTACTGCTTATGAAATAGGAAGATCAGCAGGAAAAATGGCAAGACCCTACCTTTTCAGTTTAGGAATAATGGCGTTACTGTTATTAATAGTTAAGGGAATTATGAAAAAACTCTGATCAAATTATGATGAGTTGCATAAAAAAAGGAATCTCAGATAATGGGATTCCTTTTTTTATACACTGCCTTTTTATGAATACTTACACTTTATAGTATTGTTCCCATCCTTTACGGGGAGGAAGTCCTACCAAAAGTTCGTTCGCTAATTTATTGTTTGTGATGTTCTTGGTATCTCTGCTAAATTCAAGTTTAGTGTTCAGCTTTTGTGCCATCACTCCCAATGAAAAAATCTGGCTCAAAGGTCCGGCAATCTCGAATGGTGAACGCGTTTTCTCCTCCCCTTTACATGCTTTCAGAAAGTTGGCATAATGGTTCGAAGGACTTTTAGGAACTTCAGGAAGTTTGGACGCCATTTCTTTTGCTTTTTCAGCAGGAATAATTGATAAGGTGCTGCCATGCGAACCACCTTTAAAGGTGAGTTCCTTGCTGTAAATGATCTTTCCAGGATTCAATTTTGCTGGTTGAATCTTGCCAACGCTTGTAGGCGGAATATTGGGATCCAATTCAGAAACACCATAACCTTCAGGCACCTGTGGAATATTGTTGACGCCATCGTACCATGTGATATCGAGCGGTGGCATGTTTCCACGTTCAGGAAACCTGAATAATATAGTAGAAGACATTGGATAGAAAAATGGATTGTGTCCTTCTGCTTTCAGCATTCTCACTTCGTATGGAAGTCCCAGGTCCAGAAACTGGTGAGCAGTATCGATGATATGAGCACCCCAATCGCCCAGTGCACCCAAACCAAAATCATACCAGCAGCGCCATTGGCCATTAATGAAGTCCTTGTTATAGTCATGCTTTTGAACGACTCCCGACCAGATATCCCAATCAAGTGTTCCCGGAATTGGTTCTGCAGGCGGGAAATTTTTAATTTTGGTATCCCAACCATGCCATCTGCGCGGAGAGTTCATATGGGCAGTGATTGCGGTAACATCCTTTATAATACCAGCTTCGGTCCATGCCTTAAACTGAAAATAGTTTGCATCGGAATGCCCTTGGTTTCCCATCTGGGTAACTACCTTCGGATATTTTTTAGCCGCCTTCATCATCAGCTCAATTTCGTTGAAAGTGCGGGCCATTGGTTTCTCAACGAAAACATGTATACCCAAACCCATTGCCATCATTACAATCGGGAAATGCGAATGGTCGGGTACGCCAACGGACACCGCTTCAATTTGACTTCCCATCTTGTCGAACATCGTTCTGAAATCCTGGAAGCGTGGTACATCCGGAAATTTCTCGAGTACCTTCAGCGTCTGTGGAGCCCCCATATCAACATCACAGAATGCAACAATGTTAGCCAGCCCTGTATTAAATAGGGACATAACATCCGACCCTCCCTGGTTTCCTATCCCGATACAGGCAAGATTAACCCGTTCACCGGCTTTTGCCAAACCCGATACAGGTGCCGTTTTGCCTGAAGCTTTGGTCCAGATCGTGGGAAGCGCTGTTGCTGCCGAAAGCAAGAGTGCATTTTTCAAAAACGATCGGCGTGAATTTTCGTTTGAATTCATTCGTAAATATATTTAGTATTGAAATTTTTATTCGAAAAGGACATGTACATTAATTTTATCGATTGAAGCTACAAAAATAATCAAACGATGAAATAATTGTTAATTTCACGCGGTTTTATTCCGCCATTTTAATCTTACAAAATTTTACTTACTAAATTGATCTGCAAATGACAAGACGAATTATCGGTATCAGGGAAAAGCTTCCTTTATTAGAGAGTTTGCCCCTTAGTTTTCAGCACCTGACAGCCATGTTTGGTGCCACCATCCTTGTCCCTATCTTATTGGGCATCGATCCGGCAATCGCATTATTAATGAACGGTGTTGGCACCTTGCTTTATTCGTGGGTTACAAAAGGTGGAATTCCTGCTTATTTAGGATCAAGTTTTGCTTTTATCGCACCTTCACTTTTGATAATTAGTTCATACAGTGGTTTCAGCCATGCCCAATCAGGATTTATCTTTTTTGGGCTATTTTTTATTCTGATCTCCTTCGTCGTTAAATATTGGGGCATAAAATGGATCGATGTGGTAATGCCACCAGCTGTGATGGGTGCAGTTGTTGCTATTATTGGATTGGAACTTGCTCCGGTCGCGGCACAACAAGCGGGTCTTGCTCCATGGCCAACTGCAGTCGGTCAGATAGTTGCTCCGTTCATTGTAACTCCCAACGTTGTATTTGTATCGATGTTCACTTTATGCATCGGCATCATAGGTTCTGTAATGTTCAGAGGATTCATGCAGGTGATCCCCATTTTAGTGGCGGTTGTCGCAGGTTATTTTCTTGCACTTGCAATGGGAATGGTTGACACCGCAACAATAAGCAGCGCTGCATGGTTTGCCTTGCCAAAGTTTCAGGCACCAGTTTTCGATATAAATGCCATCGTCATTATTGCTCCGGCCTGTATTGTAGTTTTAGCCGAACATATTAGCCATTTGATCGTCACAGGTAAAATTACAGATACTGATCTGATGAAAGATCCAGGATTGCACCGCTCATTACTTGGCGATGGTTTAAGTAATGTTTTATCAGGATTTGCCGGTTCCCCACCTAACACAACCTATGGCGAAAACATTGGAGTAATGGCCATTACGCGTGTCTATTCCGTTTGGATCATTCGAGGTGCGGCAATACTAGCCATTGCATTCTCGTGCATTGGCAAAATTTCGGCAGCTATCTCTACTATTCCGTCACCCGTAATGGGAGGAATTACGATGCTGCTCTATGGCGTCATCGCCGTTCAGGGATTCAGAATGTTTGTTGAGCAGAAAGTTGATTTCAGTAAAAACAGCAATATGGTGCTCGGAGCAGTCACCTTTGTAGTTGGTGTAAGTGGCGCAAGTATCAGCATCGGTTCTGTTCAATTGAAAGGAATGGCTTTCGCTGCAATCATTGGAGTTGTTTTATCCTTACTGTTCTACCTGTTTACGAAAATGGGATTGATGAATAAGGACGTTTAGATAGTGAATAATCCCCTTTGAGGGTCTAATCACCGTTCAAAGGGGATTGCTTTATTTTTTACTACTTCGAGGGATTTTAACAACGCGAAGGATTCGGTTTATCCCTGAAAAGTATTTATTCCGAAAGTTTCGACTGTACGATCGACCTTTTTCACAAGACCCTGCAACACTTGCCCCGGACCAACCTCAGTAAATGAGGTACAACCATCAGCAATCATATTCTTTACGGTCTGTGTCCAACGTACGGGTGCAGTCAGCTGAGCGATCAGGTTTGTCTTGATTACTTCAGGATCAGAGACGGGACCTGCTGTTACATTCTGATAAACGGGACAAACTGGCGTACTAAAATGTGTGGAGTTAATGGCTTCGGCCAGTTCAGCACGGGCAGGTTCCATGAGTGGAGAATGGAATGCACCACCAACGCTCAATTTTAAAGCACGTTTGGCGCCGGCTTCAGTCAATTTTGCACAAGCCAAATCGATTCCTTTAAAAGAACCGGAAATAACGAGCTGACCAGGACAATTAAAATTTGCCGGAACAACAATTTCGTCGATTTCACCACAAATTTTTTCTACGATCTCGTCATCAAGACCAATGATAGCAGCCATTGTTGAAGGCTCGGCTTCGCAAGCCTTTTGCATGGCCTGTGCACGTTTCGAAACAAGCATAAGACCATCTTCGAACGTCAACGCTCCGTTGGCAACCAATGCTGAGAATTCACCCAGTGAATGTCCTGCTACCATTTCGGGTTTAAAACCAACGCCCAATGTTTTTGCCAACAGAACAGAATGGAGGAAAATAGCAGGCTGAGTCACTTTTGTTTGCCTGAGGTCCTCATCGGTACCACTAAACATCAGATCTGTGATGCGGAAACCAAGTAGCTCGTTCGCTTTTTCGAATAACTCATGTGCCATGGGCGAATTGTCGTACAGGTCTTTACCCATGCCAACAAACTGGGCGCCTTGCCCTGGAAAAACATATGCCTTCATAATTCTATTTTGTAAAATTTCGACTGCAAATATATAAAATGTCCCTTTTAAAATAAGGCATTGCAGAAAGTTATGCCCTGAGACAGGTTTGCAGTTAAGATAAATCGGAGCTGATCAGCTTTATAAATTCCTGACGCGTAGCTTCTTTCTGAAATGCCCCGGTAAAATCGGAAGTAGTGGTTACTGAATTTTGCTTCTCAATTCCCCTCATACTCATACACATATGTTTCGCTTCGATTACCACGGCAACACCGAGCGGATTCAATGTATTTTGAATGCAGTCCTTTATTTGCATCGTAAGACGCTCCTGAACCTGCAGCCTCCTCGAAAAAGCCTCAACAACACGTGCAATCTTACTCAAGCCGGTAATGTATCCGTTAGGAATATAGGCCACATAAGCCTTGCCGAAAAAAGGGAGTAAATGATGTTCGCAAAGGGAATATATCTCAATATCCTTCACGATAACCATTTGGCGATAATCTTCCTTAAACATAGCAGACTTTAGAATCGATTCCGGATCCATATTATATCCCTGCGTTAAAAACTGCATCGCTTTTGATATTCGAACAGGTGATTTAAGCAATCCTTCACGCTCTGTATCTTCACCAAGCAATTTCAGGATCTCACCATAATGGCCTGCCATTTTCAATACATTTTCTTCGTTGTAAACTTCAACCTTACTGTAACCCCCGTTATCTCTACTGTTCAAGGAAAATTTCATAACTTTAATATTTGACGAATAAGAATCTTAACAAATCAATCCTCCTAAAGTTTACCTAAAGAAGATTTGTTACGTCTCAACTCAATGTTAAATTGAAAACGATGTCGTAAACGCAAAATAGATTCAAAACTTCAAGGAAATTAGAATTTTCTACGATTAAAAAAATATTTTGCAATTTCGACCTACAAATGAACAACTTTTTTAAACCTTTTTCGAAAAAATGAGTATGAATGTATGTAAACAAATTGATTGTTTAACGAAACTTTATTCTACGATTGCATTAAATCATTTATTCAATTGATTGCTGATGAGAATCCTTTTTGTGGGTGCAACATGCTTTGAACTATATCAGTTTTTCGAAAACCTTAAAGAATGGCCTAATAATAAAGGTCCGGTTTTACATTACAGCTGGCATAATCTTGATATAGATCTATTAATTACCGGGTTAGGCACAACCGTTACAGCTTATTTTCTGACGAAGGCACTTAGTATTTGTAGTTATGATCTGGTCATCAATGCCGGAATTGCAGGAAGTTACAGGGAGGAAATCTCCATCGGTACAGTTGTAAATGTGAAAACTGAAGAATTTTGTGATTTAGGAATAGAAGAATCAGATTCAATTAAAACCGTTTTTGATGCCGGGTTTGTTGATCCGGACGACTTCCCGTTTCACAAAGGCAAGCTGATGAATCCACATTGGTACGAAAACCTCGAATTACCAGCGGTGAACGGTGTAACAAGCAATATTACTCATGGTTCGCTTAAAAGTATTGAACGAATAAAAAAAGAGTTTGATCCTGATATCGAATCAATGGAAGGCGCTGCTGTTTTCTATGTTTGCCTTTCAGAAAAGGTTCCATTTCTTGAAATCAGGGCAATCTCCAACTATGTTAACATTCATAATAACGAGAAATGGGATATACCAACAGCCACTGAAAATCTCACCAATGAAATCTTCAGATTTCTACGTAAATTTTCTGCTATCAGGCAATTATCCTGATCAGCAATTAAAGTGTTCTTTTTACACACAGGAAATATTTTTTGTGCAAGAAAAACCTTTTCGAACGATTCAGCTCAGTATTTTTTTTTATCGGGAAAACAAGCTGGCCGTTTGACAGGAGGCTCTCAAGTCGCGGGATGCAGCGAATATCGGCTGATGAGGGAAATTGACCTCAACATTATTCCAAAACAATTCCAAATCCTTTATCAAATAAAAGCTTACCATCAACTTTCGATCCATCCGGATTGGCAAAACCAACTATTTTACTGGTCTTTCCTTTCAAAATTAATTGCTCCATCTGACTATACGTTAACCCTTTGCCCATGAAAACAAATGGGACACGCAACATACATCCATTCCGAAATTCAGCACATCCCCAGGCGGATTTACCCTTTATGATTAAGCCTTTCTTACATCGCGGGCAGCGCAATTCTTCTACAGCTTTTGGCTCAAACGAAAGACCCATGTCGCTATTTAATAGAACATTACCAACAATAACATTACCCTCTGAGTCAGTTATTTTGATTTCACTACTGCGCCGCTTCCGGCACAAGGCCTTAACATTGGTGTCACTCAGCCTTTTTCCCTCAAAATCAAACGGAAGTCTGAAATCGCATCCATCGCGGTAAGCCGTACAGCCCCAGGTCAGTTTTCCCTGAATCACCTCCCCTTTTTTGCATTTCGGACAAATAATTTTTTCATTTGCTTCCGGCAAAGGTTTGGGTTTATTCTCCGTTTTTTTGACAACTGTGTCGGGCACCTTCTCCTCGATCGCAGCAATTGTAATTGCCTTTCGATTTGATAATTTCACCTGATTCACAATTTCGGTGACCATCTCCTTCAATTCGACCATAAAGGCTGCAATTTCATATTTACCCGCTTCAATTTCACGCAGCTTCTTTTCCCATATCCCGGTAAGTTCTGCCGATTTGAGTAATTCATTTTCGATGGTCTGAATCAACTCAATCCCGGTAGGATTCGCAATAATTTTTTTCTTATCCCGACGAATGTATTTTCGCCTGAAAAGCGTTTCGATAATGTTGGCCCTTGTGGAAGGCCGCCCAATACCATTCTGTTTGAGCAGATCGCGAAGCTCTTCATCATCAACACTTTTACCAGCTGTCTCCATTGCCCTGAGGAGGGTTGCTTCCGTATAATGTTTGGGGGGTTGGGTCATCTTTTCACCCAATTCCGGTTCATGAGGGCCATGCTCCCCTTTTTCGAATAGAGGTAGTATATTTTCATCAGCCGAGGTTTTTCCCGAATCATCCTTGTAAACAACGCGCCAGCCAGGTTCCAGAATCTGTTTGCCGGTGGCTTTAAACTCAACTTTATTTACGTCACCCAACACTGTAATATTGGCTACTTTACAATCGGGATAAAATGCACTGATAAATCGGCGGGCGACCATATCATATACTTTTCGCTCGTCAGGATTCAATGAATTAGATAGAACACCAGTTGGGATAATCGCATGGTGATCTGTAATCTTTTTGTCGTCAAATATTTTGGTTGATTTCTTAATCTTTGAAGCGAGTAATGGTGCTGTAAACTCCTGATAAGGGGTCAATTTAGCCAGAATGTCAGGCACTTTTGGATAGATATCTTCCGAAAGATAGGTGGTATCGACACGCGGATAGGTAGTTAGTTTCTTTTCATATAAACTTTGAATCAGGCGAAGTGTCTCTTCCGCAGTAAAGCCGTATTTCCGGTTGCAATCGACTTGTAACGAAGTAAGGTCAAAAAGACGCAACGGTGCCTCATTTCCGGTTTTCCGCTCGTACGAGACAATAAAAAATTCATGACCAACAATCTCCGCCAGTTTCACCGCAGCCTCTTCCTGTGTTGCAAAGCGACCTGAAGAAGCTCCGAATATAACCTCGCGATATTTTGTTTTCAGTTCCCAGTAAGGTTCCGGTTTAAAATTATCGATTTCGAGCTGACGGGTCACGATGATTGAAAGCGTTGGTGTCTGCACCCTTCCGATCGAAAGTACCTGCTTATTTTGTCCGTATTTTAATGTGTACAGTCTCGTGGCATTCATCCCAAGCAGCCAGTCACCAATCGCACGGGCACTTCCGGCAGCGTAAAGATTATCAAATTCATGGCCATCACGTAAATGATCAAAACCTTCTTTTATCGCCTCCTCCGTAAGCGATGAAATCCATAACCGCTTTAAGGGTTTGTTGTTAGCAGCTTTTGCTAGTACCCAACGTTGAATAAGCTCCCCCTCCTGGCCGGCATCACCACAATTGATGACTTCATCGGCATTGTTTACGAGCTTTTCAATGATTCCAAACTGCTTTTTTACGCCATTATCGTTGATCAGTTTGATACCAAACCTTTCGGGCAACATGGGCAGCGCCCGCATATCCCAATACTTCCATTTATCGGTATAGTCATGCGGTTCCTTAAGCGTACAAAGATGTCCGAATGTCCAGGTCACCTGATATCCGTTTCCTTCATAATAGCCATCCATACGGTTTTTAGCTCCTATTATAGAGGCTATTTCCTTCGCCACACTTGGTTTTTCAGCAATGCAAACTCTCACTTTGTCAATTTCAGTTCAAAGTTCAAAAGTAGTTCACTTTAACGGGAAAGGAAAACCGGTTGTGAAGTTAATGAATAGAATTTACCATAAAACCACGATTAGGATAAGCAAATTGGGTTCCTTACCGTTAAGGATGAACAACAACAATCTTTCAAAAAAGTTACAGTAGAATCTAAAATCTCATATTGATGTTGGTATAGTCAAGTCGACTTTGTCTTTATATAATTAACTTTTGAAGGCGATTTAAATTGCCTATTTTTGCCCACTGCAAATGGGAAAAGTAAACGAAATATATAAACAGAATATCTATGGGGTAATCACGACCCTGACTTTTCATATTATCGTGCTGATTGTTCTGCTTACTTCAAATCTGAAAATTGGCAAACCATCTGCTGAAGAGGCCATTCTATTGGATTTCACAGTAGAAGAGATAAAACTTCCGGAGCCGGAAAAAGAGAAAGAGGCAAAAGCGGAGATCATAACTCCGAGTCAGCCAATGCAAGGATCGAATCAAATGTCGAACCGGGCCGTTAATGATGCTTCAAAAGATACGAAATCATCTTCACGTTCAAACGACCCGTTTTTCGATAAAGCTTACAATAAAGAGATCGAGGAAGCAAAACAACTTGTAAGTGATGTCAATAAGACGTTGGCAAAGAAAATCCCAAAGATTGCGGATATCAAGATGCCGGAAGACAATGCAGAAGGTAAAACCCGTGAAGAGGTCAAACAATCGAATTTCAAAGGAAAATCAAATATTCACTACTTTTTGGAAAACCGCTATCATGCAAGACTGCCAATTCCGGTATATCTGGCCGAAGGTGGTGGTGAGGTGATTGTTGATATTGTTGTGGGACGCGACGGACGTGTTTTGAGTGCCAATCCCCGACCAAACTCCAGGATTGCCGATATGACCATTCTTGCTTATGCCAAACAGGCGGCAGAAAAGACCTGGTTTAACGAAGATGCTTCAGCACCCGAAAAACAAAAAGGGACAATCACCTACCGCTTTGTTGCACAGTAATGTAATCGTCCCAAATTTCTGAATTCAAACACAAAATCCGGTAGGAATATTAAATAAAGTTACGAAAGTGCTTCATAAACTGCACACGTTCCCATGCCGCAGGGTTACCGCTATTAGCCTGACTTAAACGCCCTCTAAATTCTTCAATTGTATTAAATTCATGCACTTCCATCCATTTCGAAAGTTCATCAGTCATCTTGCGAATTTGTGATGATTCGTTAATATACAACGTTGAAACGATTTGACATGCGTGAGCACCGGCTAATAGTTGTTTAATCAGACCGGCCCCATCATGAATCCCTGTGGATGCAACAACATCACAATTAACCCGTCCCGAAACCATTGAAACCCATCGAAGTGTATTCCCCAAATCGGAGGGAGAACTAAGTACAAATCCCGATGAAACAACGAGTTGATTAACGTCGATATCAGGCAGCCACGATCGGTTAAAAAGAACAATGCCTTCAACTCCGGCCTCATCGATGTGTTGCACATAACGAATCAAATTCGATTGAAACGCACTAATTTTCAATGCCACAGGAATATGTATCTTGCCTTTCACTTTCGAGATAATATCGAAAGTAGTTTCCATAATTTCCTTCTCTCCACGCAGGTTATCCGATGGCAAAAAGAAAAGGTTCAACTCAAGTGCATCGGCACCTGCTTTTTCAATCTCTTTTGCAAAATAGGTCCATTTCTGTGAACTCACACAATTGATGCTGGCAATTATTGGAATTTTAACAGCTTTTTTTGCATCAGCGATAAGTTCAAGATATTTCAATAAAAGATCATCCTTGACGACTGTTTCCATGTAATCCATGGTCTCAGGAAATACAAAGTTTTGGTTTGTCATGGTGTGAATCGTTTCCTCCATTTCCATGATGATTTCCTCCTCGAACAGGGATTTAAGCACTACTGCAGCAACACCCATATCTTCAAGATTTTTAATCTTTTCAACAGAATCAGTAAGTCCGCTACTTCCCACAATAATCGGATTTTTTAGTTGAAGTCCTAAATAGTTTGTAGATAAATCTGGCATTTTCAGTTGAGTTTTATGTTTAAAATTTTTATTAATAATCAGAATTTGAACGAAAGCCCGTCACCCGGAAACTGCTTGAATTGAATTTGGGCATCCTGTATAAAAGGTTTTACAGCTATAAACATTTGTAAAAGTGAAATTGTTTTAACTGTTATTTTTTGTGAATATTTTAGCATCGTATGATAATAACGTTATATTTGAATCTTATTTAGAATTAGTACAAATGACATGACAATAAAAACTTACATAGTAGAAGGGATGACCTGCAAAAACTGCAAGGCTCACGTTGAGAAAAGCATTAAAAATATCACAGGAGTTGATGATGTGATTGTCGATCTGGCTAATGGTCAGGTAAGAGTTTCGGGAAATGAAATTAATGACCTGAAAGTAAAACAATCGGTAGAGGATTTGGGATATATTTTTAAAGGTGAAGCGCATAGTGCCCCCAGAGGTTCAGATATCTGGTTAAGTTAATTACGCGGAATATAAATTAACAATCCATTTTATAAATCAGATAATAGGATGCTTACACGGCATTAAAAATATCAGATTACTCGATTTCACTTTATAAAGTCAGATTTTTTTATGAGTCCCGATCCAAATCTATTGATTCAGCTTACGCAAACACAAATGCCTTTTGGAAAATATAAAGGGACCCTTTTGTGTGATCTTCCCGTTTCGTACCTCGAATGGTTCGAACAGAAAAGTTTTCCACAGGGTAAGCTGGGAATTCAATTGCAGACCATTTATGAGATTAAGCTGAACGGACTCGAACATTTGCTTGTTCCACTGAGAAAAAGCCGCGCTATCCGATGAATACAGCATCGCTTGCGGAGTTGAGAAGGGCTTTAAGAAATGTCCCATCCGGTGATCTTGCCGAATTATGTATTAGGCTGGCAAGATATAAAAAGGAGAACAAAGAACTCCTCTCCTATCTCCTGTTTGAAGTTGATGATGAACCTGAATATATCAAGGGTGTAATTGCGGAGATTGATCAGCACTTTCGTGAATTGACCCGAACCACCCCTTACATGACAAAGAAGGGAATCCGCAAAGCGCTCACTTTCACCAATCAGAAAATTCGATATTCGGGACAAAAACGGACTGAAGTAGAACTGCTTATCTATTTCTGTAAAAAATTCAAGAAGGAAATTTCATTTCGGAATAACCTCACCCTTAAGAATATCTATCTACGTCAAATTCAAAAAATAAAAAAAACACTTGCAACTTTGCACGAGGATTTGCAATTTGATTTTGGAGATGAGGTGAAAAAATTGGAATAAAAAAAATGGTTAATAAAAAAATCGCTCATGCATCGGGACCAGTCACGAATAGCCCGCTGCAAACATTACAGAATCCAGGTTAGACAACCCTCATTTCCGTTCACTTTCCTTCTTCAACGTATCGAGATAGAGTTGTTCGACTTTTAAGCGCGCCCAGGATGTTTTGCGTAAAAATTTAAGGCTCGATTGGATGCTCGGATTGCTGATAAAACAATTAACCCTGATGCGCTGACCAAGCAATTCCCAGCCAAAACGCTCAACCAGATGATTGAGAATCACTTCGAGCGTAATGCCATGTAACGGATTATTTTTCTGTTCAAGATTCATATCAACCTTTTGCCCGTGCTAAATAATTAGAATTTAAATTTAGGAGGTTTAACAATCGCTACCGGTTGTTTCTTTTGCTTGCCGAACTTTGGATTTCTTGTTCCGGGCCCGCCCAGGTTGATCTTTTTGTTCTTCTCCTTCTTCTCGTGAAAAGCTCCCTGCGAATCTTTAATGGTGGAAGCTTTGTGATAGTTTTTATCAAAAAGATTGGTTGGACTCTCCTCTTCTGTATAAACGGTTGAGAAAATCAGGTTATCTGGTAACGGTTCGACAGGAATGTGTTGGTTCATCAATACCTCCGCTTCAATCTGATACGCTTTTTCTTTTTCAGTAACAAACGAAATGGCAACACCCTCTTTTTCTGCTCTTCCTGTACGTCCCATCCGGTTAATATAGTCACCGGCAGTCTCGGCCATCTCAAAATTGATCACATGGGTAACATCACTGATATCGAGACCACGTGCAATAAGATCCGTCGTTACGAGTACACGGTAAATCCCCTCTTCAAAATGTTTTAAGGCATTTATCCTGAAATTCTGCGATTTATTTGAATGGAGTACACCTATCTGCCCGGGGAATTTCGCATTGATGGTCTCGAACAACCGGTCGGCTGTTTTTTTCTTGCTTACGAAAACCAGCGCCCTGCTAAATTCCTTATTTTCTGTTAATAAAAGTTCCAAAAGATTAACCTTGGTGTAATAATTCGGAACATGATAAACCTTTTGAATAATTTTTTCGATTGGAGCGCCATGTTCCGCAACTTCAATCTTGGTGGTGTTCGAAAAGAAATCGGTAATTAATCGTCCTACCTCTTCGGTAAGTGTGGCGGAAAACATCAGGTTTTGTCTTTTACCAGGAATAATCTCCATTAAACTGATCAGCTGTGGTCTGAATCCGAGATTGAGCATCTCGTCAACTTCATCGATCACAAGCTTTTGAATAGATTTCAACCGAAGAATTCCGGTCATAGAAAGATCGACCAACCGTCCGGGAGTAGCAACCAGAATATCAAGTCCATCGAATAAAAGTTGTTTTTGGTTATTAATATTGGTGCCACCATAAACACCTACAACCCGAACAGTCATGTAGGTGGTCAGTTTAAGTATTTCTTCCACCACCTGAATTACCAATTCACGCGTTGGTACCAAAATGAGAATCCGGGGATCTTTCTGATTCGAAAAAGTGAGTTGTCTTAAAATAGGGAGTAAATAGGCCAGTGTTTTACCTGTTCCTGTCTGAGCAATCCCAATCACATCCTTGCCCGACATCACTACAGGGAAAGCCTTTTCCTGGATCGGAGTTGGATTTACAAACGCCTGATCAGCCAAAGCCTTTAGCAGTGAACTACTTAAATTTAATTCTTCAAAAATCACCTGTGTCCAATATTAATTTGCGACAAAGGTACACCGATTCTGTCATATGATGACAATCGTTTCAGTTATTATCACAATATCAGTCAAAAGGTTAAAGATTAAAGGTTAAAGGGTAAAGGTTAAAGGGTAAAGGTTAAAGGTTAAAGTAATCGAAGGGTATAAACCGTCCTCTTTAACCTTTAAACTATGATATTACCGCTTTCCATCGCGTTTGGCTTTTTTCTCAGCACGTTTTTCTTTGAGGTTTTTTTCTGGTTCTTTTTTGTTCTTGTCTTTCGTAGGACTTTTCTCTTTTGCCATAACAGTCGTTTTTAAATTGTTTTTGCTATTCACTACAAAAATAAATTCATTTACCAGAATTTAAAAATAAAATAGATATTTGACAAAATTTAATAATTTTGCTTCTGACTAAATGAAAACAGCATGAAAACTAAATGTTTTAAACCGGGAAATTTTGCTCCGATTTTTCTTCCACATCATATGATATTCAAATTGTCGTTATCTCTGATTTTATTATTGGCAATTCAATACCTGACATTTGCAAAAACAAAAGAGCGAACATTGATTGCCAAAGGTGCAAAACCTGAAAAACTGGCCGGCGACTTTTCATTTACAGAAGGACCCGCCTGCGACCACGCCGGAAATATTTTCTTCACTGATCAGCCCAATAACCAGATTATGAAGTGGTCAACCGATAACAAGTTAACACGTTTTGGCGAAAACTTTGGTCGGGCCAACGGGATGTATTTCGATCGAAAAGGAAACCTGATCAGTTGTTCGGATGAGAAAAATGAACTTTGGTCGATTGCACCAGATGGGAAAGTAACTGTTTTAGTCAAAGATTTTGAAGGTAAAAAGCTGAATGGTCCTAATGACCTTTGGATTGCACCCAATGGCGGTATTTACCTCACAGATCCTTTTTATAAGCGTCCCTGGTGGGATCACCAATCAACAGAACAGGATGGTGAACATGTCTATTATCTTGCACCAGGGGGATCGAAACTGGTGCGGGTTGCTACCGATTTTGAGAAGCCAAACGGCATAATTGGAACACCCAACGGTAAGTACCTATACATTGCTGATATTAAAGGAAATAAAACCTGGCGTTATACAATAAATGCAGATGGGACGCTTTCCGGCAAAAAGCTTTTCGCAGAACTTGGTTCAGATGGGATGACAATTGATAATAAAGGGAATATCTATTTGACTGGCAAAGGGGTAACCATTTTTAATCGTGATGGAATGCAGATTGAAAACATCCCGATACCTGAAGGCTGGACAGCCAATGTTTGTTTTGGCGGGAAAGACCGACATCTGCTTTTCATTACCGCCTCAAAATCGGTGTATGGAATAAAGATGAAAGTCAAGGGCATCAGTTAAATGAAGATTAATGATTGCGAAACCAAAATTGACTGACATACAAATATAAGTTATGACCGACACAATTGAGCATAGAATCATGATGGGTGACGAGCAGGCATTTGAGCTGCTCTACCGAAGATATTATGTGCGGTTGTGTGCTTTTGCCAATAAATTTTTAAACGATCCTTACTCGGCAGAAGAAGTCGTTCAGGAAAATTTTTTAAAACTCTGGGAAAATCGTGCGACACTTCGTAGTGAAGGTTCTGGGAAGTCACTTCTTTTTCAAGGTGTTCACAACAAAAGTCTGAATCTGCTGGCACATCAGAAAGTTGTAAACCGATATTCCGAAATGATCAGAACTGTATACGCACAACCTGAAGAGTTTGATGCTCACGACTCACTGATGGCGAAAGAGCTTAATTTACGCATTCAAACCATCGTCAACGATCTTGCACCTGAATGTAAAAAAATATTTATGATGAGCCGTTCAGTAGGAATGAAACATCATGAAATTGCCGAAGAACTCAGTATATCAATCAAGACAGTTGAAACCCAAATCAACCGTGCACTTAAAAAACTTCGTTTAGAACTCTCTGATTACATGGCAATTTTAGCATCTATACTATTTTTCAATGCCTAAGCACACAATCCTGCTTTAAGCAATAAATAACCCAAAGGATAAATATTAAAAATATTTTTGATCTGTTTGTAGGGGTAAACGTCCACTTTCCTGTAACACTATTAACTAAGAAAAAATGAAAGAAAAATTGGATGAAGCTTCCCTGATCGCCCGTTTCCTCGAAAAAAATTTAAACGAGGAGGAATTGATCACCCTAAAAAATTGGGTGAATGAGTCCTACGAAAACAGGAAGTTATTTGATCAATACAATGAAGTTTGGCAGTTAAGCAATGTTGTTTTCAACGAAGGACAATACAATACTGAGGCAGGATGGAACTCATTACAAAAGGCAATAACGAAAAACAGCAATAACGCAAACAATAGATTCCGGTTTGTCGGAAACAATCAGTTAGTCATCTGGAAGGTTGCTTCGGTAGCCGCAATGTTGGTAGCCGCATTATTTATCGGCCTTTTCATTCACAAAAATGATAAGCTCACTAAAAATCAAATTGTTACAATACAATCACCACGAGGTGAAAAATCAAAAATAATCCTTGCCGACAGCACAGTTGTCTGGCTGAATTCCGAAAGCCAGCTAACCTATTCGAATGATTTTGATAGCGATATGCGCATTGTAACCCTTTCGGGTGAAGGTTATTTCGATGTCACAAAAGATTGCGACAGACCCTTTATTGTCAGAACAATGAAAGCAGATATCGAAGTTTATGGAACCCGATTTAATGTAAGTTCCTATCCGGATGAACAACAAACGGAAACCACGCTTGAGGAGGGTAAGATAGGAGTTTATATTGTTGGCAAATCTAATCCGGTAGCGGTAAACCCCGGACAAAGATTCATATTCAACAAGCAAACTGGCGAAACATCTTTAGAACAAGTAGATACCGATCTGTATACTTCGTGGAAAGAAAACAAATTGCGGTTCGATAATGCCTTATTTGGAGATGTGGTAAAGAAACTGGAGCGATGGTATGATGTAAAGATATTTCTGGATAAAGATTTGAAGAGTTCCGAACGTTATACCATGTGCATTAAAACAGAGAGTTTGCGCGAGGTGCTCAAGCGTGTTAAACTTACAACTTCAATGAGCTATAAGATTGATGAAGAGAAAGTTTTTATTTATCCTAAAAACAGAGTGCCTATGGATTGAAACACTAACTAAACAAAGAATAGGAGAGCACTGCAATGCTCCCCTATCCGGAATTTCGTACTTGCGATACGAAAAATAATTAAACGTTAACCCCGTAAGGGATAAGTCTAAACACAATTCTACAAATTTATGAAAATAAAATCAGTATTCATTGATAGGGAATGCTATTCCTTGTCGAAATTGTTCCGAATTATGAAACTAACTGGCTTCTTAATTTTAGTTGCATTGGTACAAGCAACTGCAAGTGTGTATTCTCAAAATACACTCCTGAGCCTCAATATGAAAAATTCGTCGTTGAAAGCAGTTTTTCGCGAAATCGAAAATCAAAGCGAGTTTACGTTTCTTTACAACGATGCAAAGATTGATGTAAACAAGGAAGTAAGCGTTGAATTTCAATCGAGTAAAGTTGAGGATGTGCTCAACAAAGTACTTAATGGCAGTGGTATTGCTTACGTGGTAATCGACAAACAAGTAGTACTGGCCGGAAAAGAGCAGCTAAATTCAGCCGTTGAGGCCGCACAGCAGCAAAAAAAGATCAATGGTAAAGTTACCGATAAAACGGGTATCGGATTACCGGGGGTTGCTGTTGTTATCAAAGGAACAACAATTGGAACAACCACTGATACAGATGGTAAGTTCAATTTATCGCTCCCAGCTGATGCCAAAGTAGTCATATTTACTTTTGTTGGTATGAAGTCGGAGGAAATGACGATCGGAACCAAATCAGAATTCAATGTAACCCTAACCGATGAGACCATTGGACTTGAAGAAGTAATCGCTGTTGGATACGGTGTTCAGAAGAAAACAACAGTTACTGGTTCAATCAGTTCGATCAAAGGGGCAGAACTTGCTGCAATTCCTGCAGCAAATATATCGCAATCAATCGCAGGGAAACTTGCAGGTGTTAGTATGAGGCCTAACGGCGGTCAGCCTGGGTATGACAGTCCGGATATTCATATCAGGGGTATTGTCACGACCGGAAATAATGCACCTTTAGTAGTCGTTGACGGGATCAAGAGAAATAACATTAACCAGCTGGATCCCAATCTAATTGAATCTATCACTATTTTGAAAGATGCTGCAGCAGTTGCTCCTTACGGTATTGGTGGTGCAAACGGTGTAATTCTGATTACAACAAAAAGAGGTAAAAGCGGGAAACCGGTTGTTCGTTTTAGTTCATCGTATGGATTACAAAATCCAACTTATCTTCCTAAAATGTTGAATGCTGTGGATTATATGACACTTCAAAATGAAGGTTATTACAATCAGACACCCAATGGAATAACTCCTCCAAACGATCCAAAATTAATTACTGATTACAACAAACTTAACAGTGAAGATCCATATAAATATCCGAACTCGAATTTCGTTGATCAGTTTAACACGAATACTCCGGTTCAAAACTACAGTTTTGAATTAAGCGGAGGTACTGATAAAATAACTTACCATGCAGGATTAGGTTATTACGACCAAAAAGGAATCTTCGATCCAACAAACTATAAAAGATACACTTACGATATTAGTCTGGAAATGCAGGCCACCAATACAACAAAAGTTGGCGTTTCGTTAATTGGTTCAATTGAAAGGACCAATGACTTAGATCCGGGAGAAAGCATCCAAAATGGTCACCTTTTCAGGGCATTTTACAAATTTATTCCAACCCAAAGTTTAATTTATCCGGGAGGCGATAAATGGGGAGAATCTTCCGCAAGTTCACCAATGGCGGCACTTAATTCAAAAGGGTATAGCAAACTTGAAAAAAATACCTTGCTGGCAACATTAAGTGTTGAACAACAATTATCCTTTATAAAAGGCTTAAGCGTAAAAGGCGTTTTCAGCTATGACCCAACACAACAAAACCAAAAACAATGGCATATCCCTTTCATCTATAATAAAATTGACTTATCTGCAAAACCTTACACCTTTACAGAAGCGGTAACACTTCAGGAAGGGAATTCAGTGCCATACACCTACTTGTCTCTCCGGAATGAGCGATGGTTTAATTATACGTTTCAGGGATATATCAATTATTTCCGCAAATTTGGCAATCACAGTATAACAGGATTAATTGTTGCTGAAGCCAGAAAGGCTTCAAATGACTTTTTTAGTGCCAGAAGGAATAATTTTGCCATCAGTATAGACGAAATGAATTTAGGAAGTTCCAACAAACTCGATTATGATAATGGAGGAGCTTCATACACAGGAAGTGAAATTGGCTACGTTTATCGTTTGGGTTATAACTTTAAAGACAAATACATGTTCGAGGCTTCAGGAAGATATGATGGACACTATTATTTTGCACCCGGAAAACGGTGGGGTTATTTCCCAGCTTTCTCTGCAGCCTGGAGGATCTCGGAGGAGAACTTTATGAAACAGTTTTCAAATATCAATAGTCTGAAATTAAGAGGTTCATGGGGCAAGTCGGGTATGTTGGCAGGTTCTGCATTCCAATATCTTTCTGGTTATGATTTGCGTGGAAATGCTTATGCATTTGGTAATAACGCACTTGTACAGGGCTCAAGAGTTCCGCGGGAAGCTAACCCTGAAATTACATGGGAAATTTCGACTAAGTTAGACATCGGTTTTGATTTGACTATGTGGAATGGTTTGTTGGATATGTCGTTTGACTATTTTCACGAAAGTCGTAATGGTATGCTGTTAGCGCCACAGGTTACTTTACCAGTAGAATACGGACTTGCTCTTTCTCAGGAAAATAAGGGAAGGATGAGTAACAACGGTATTGAAATAAACATCGGAACCAGAAAAAAACTTAGCAACGGTATGGAGCTGGCACTCACTGGAAATTTTAGTTATTCCATGAATAAGATGCTTGAGGTTTTCGAAACCGCTGCCCAGAAAAACAATCCAAACCGTACTCTAACGGGTCAACCATTTGGAAGTCCTTATGGATATAAAGCGATCGGTCTATTTACCTCAGCAGAAGATAAAAACAGTGATGGAATTATCAATACAGCTGATGGTTATAATGTAGTTCAATTTGGTAATCTTCACCCGGGAGACATCAAATACGCTGATTTGAGTGGACCTGATGGCAAACCAGATGGTAAAATTGATGCAAACGACGAAGCAGTTATTGGTTATCCTGTTTATCCGGCAATGACTTTCGGGTTAACGCCACAGTTAAACTGGAAAAATTTCGACATCTCGTTATTCTTTCAGGGTTCAGCCATGTCAAGTATTAACGTATATCAGTTCATGACTTCTCCGTTCGAAAACAACGGCAGTAATACAGCATACGAATACTATAACAACCGTTGGACACCAACCAGTCAGGGTGCTAAATATCCGAGAGCAACACCATCCCCTTATGCCAATAATAATAAAGCATCAGATTTCTGGATGGTTAACACAAGTTTTTTGAGGCTTAAAACAGCTACAATCGGTTATGCAATACCTAAATCTATTACAAATAAACTTAGTGTAGCAGGAATAAGAATTTATGCCACCGGCCAGAATCTTCTGACTTTCAGCAAGATTAAACATATCGATCCGGAAATGGGATACACCAATCGCGAAAATGCTTATCCTGTAATGAAAACTACAACGTTTGGTCTTGATGTTACATTTTAACTTTAATTCAAAGAATTATGAAAAATTTGATATATAAAATTACACTTATAGGAGTTTGTGCTTTTCTTTTGTTTGGCACTTACTCTTGCAACCAGGAAGCCTTTCTCGAAAATGTAAGTAAGTCAAGCCTCACAGATGCAACGCAATGGGCTTCGGGAACCAATTCAGATATATTTCTGAACGACTGCTACAGCGAAATTCCTAACGTTTGGAATTTAGCTGAAAACCTGGATTATTATACTGATGATTACAATATTAGTCACTACTACACGGCATCGAACTGGAGACTTGGAATATGTCAGGTTCCGGCTTCGAGTACCGATAACGTTTGGGGAGGAACTCATGGTCCGACTGAAGGATATACCTGGGCCATTTTTTCAACGAAAGTCAGAAAATGTAATACTTTTATCCAAAAACTGACTGAGAATAAAGCCAATTTCACAGAAGACTATTTCAAAAAGCGAATTGATGAAGCACGTTTTCTGAGGGCTTTTTTCTACAGTTCGTATTTTGTACATGTTGGCGGATTGCCAATTCTTACTGAGCCTTTAGATCGAAAGACGATGACTCCAGAGCAATTGCTGGTTAAGCGTTCTACATTTGAAGAAACCTTTAATTTCATTACCAACGAACTTAATTCAATTGCAAACAATGGATTTCTGGCAGTTAAATACAATAGTGGGAATGCTGATGCCGGACGTGCTACTTTAGGTGCAGCTTTAGCACTAAAAGGATGGATGGAACTATTTGCTGCAAGTCCGTTATTTAATAGCGGAACAGCTTATGTTTCTGATCCGGGTAACTTTGTTCATTTCGCAAGTGCAAATCCGGCACGATGGGCCACTGCAGCTGCAACCAATAAGAAGTTTATCGATACCTACGGAGAATCATCCTATAAACTATTCGCAGACTTGCCTAACTTATGGAAGGCAACCAACGAATATAATTCCGAAGTTATCTTCGACCGCCAGATTGTCGCCAATATTTCTGGTATGGGTGCTAACTACGAAAGAAGAGGAGGACCAACTTATGTTCTTGGAGAATACCAAACCTGGGGAAACTACAATCCAACCCAGGAGCTGGTCGACGAGTTTTTAATGGCGAATGGAAAAGCAATTACAGATCCTACTTCAGGTTATAATCCTCAGAAACCTTATGTAGGCCGCGAAAAGAGGTTTTACGACTTCATTGTTTATGACGGCGCTCCTTACAAATTGAATTGGATGACGAAGGCCGATGTTATCTATACCCGAATTGATGCAACTTACCCAAATCCGGATAAAACCAATCAGATTGATTTGGCAGGTAAAACGGATGTTGGCGATTCTGGTTACTATCAGAAGAAAAAGCTTAATTCGGATGCTGCTCCGGCAGAAGATGCAAGCGGTCAGAATTTTATCTTTCTGCGCTATGCCGAAGTCTTGTTAAACTATGCCGAAGCACAAAATGAAGCTGTTGGACCAGACGCATCGGTTTATGCGGCAGTGAACAAGGTTATGAATCGTTCTGCTTTGCCTGATTTAGCCACAGGATTGTCCAAGGATGAAATGCGCAAGGTGATCTATCAGGAACGTCGTGTCGAACTTTGTTTTGAAAGCAAACGCTATTTGGATAACAAACGACTTGCAAAAGCGGCAGAACGGATGGGAACCGCCCGACACAACATGGTAATCCGAAATTCCGTACCAGCTAATAATACAGGAGTTTGGGTATATAGTATTGAACCAGAAGTAAAATATACTGTAAAATTTGACCCAAAACAGTATATGAGTCCAATCCCACAAGATGTACTTGATCAGAATCCAAATATCAAGCAGAATCCAGGTTACTAATTTATCCCAATTAAAAAACAGGTTGCCTTCATAGTTGCAGGCAACCTGTTTCTATTTCAAGTATTCATATTCCATTTTTCAAGGAATGCTGATATTTGAATAAATAAGAATAGCCGAAAAATAAATATTAACAATCCAAATTATATGACAAATTTATCACGAAGATCATTTATCGCAAAATCAGCTGTTGTTGCAGCCGGAGCAGCATTACTTCCGGGATTAACACAATGTAAAAGCGGCAAAATAAACATTGCGGTAATAGGTGTAGGAGGACGCGGGAAAGCGAACTGGAGCGAATGTATGAATGAAAATGTGGTGGCTTTGTGCGATGTCAGCGACGACGCAGCAGCCGAAGGGTTTAAAACATTCCCAAATGCTAAAAGATTCAAGGACTTTCGTGTGATGTTCGAAAAAATGGCGAACCAGATTGATGCCGTAATTATTGCTACACCAGACCATGTTCACTTTGCCGCAACAATGGCCGCCATGCAACTTGGCAAACATGTGTATGTTGAAAAACCGCTTGCGCACAATATATGGCAATTGCGCACGCTACGTAAAGCAGCTCAGCATTATAATGTCATCACTCAAATGGGAAACCAGGGACATGCCACAATGGGAATTCGGTATGTTAAGGAATGGTACGAGGCAGGTATTTTAGGAAATGTAAAGGAAGTATTTGCCTGGTTTGATGGTCCGGGATTCAATCCAAAAGGATATTTTCTTAAACCAGATAGTTATCCGCCGAAGGAAGAACCTATCCCTGCAGGTTTGGATTGGGACTTATGGTTAGGGCCGGCAGCATACAGACCTTACAGCCGTTTTTACATACCGCGCTTCTGGAGAGGCTGGTATGAGTTAGGTAATGGTGAGTTAGGCGATTGGGCCTGTCACACCCTGGATGCTCCGTTCTGGTCGCTGGATCTTGGTATGCCAGTTTCTGTTGATTCCATTCTGCGGACACCATCTCCTGAAGGATTTGTTACAGATCAGTCAGTTCTGAAATTTGAATTTGAGGCGCGCGGAAACAAACCTCCGGTTACGCTCAATTGGTACGAAGGTGGAGTGAAGCCGGAAAATCGTCCGGAATGGGGTTTGAAAGAACTGCCTGGATCAGGAATGATTATGGTTGGTGATAAAGTCTCTTTAATGACTGGTGGCCGGCCGAATGATCCCAAACTATTACTTCCTGAGGCAGATTGGCAAAAATTCACTAAAAACCTTCCTGCGGAAACTATTCCACGTGTTGAAGGAGGTCCACAGGCTGAATGGCTGCGGGCAATTAAAGGTGAAGGCCCTATGCCTGGTTCTAATTTTGAATATTCAGCACGTTTGACTGAAATGGCATCTCTTGGCGTATTATCACAAAGGTTTAATACCCGAATTGAATATGATGCTGCAAATATGAAGGTTACAAATCTTCCCGAATTTGATAAATATATCAAGGAACCTGTGCGTAAAGGATGGGAATATGGTGAAGATCTTTGGAAAAGCTAAATAATCTATTTCATTTGCAGATACGGTGTAAACCATTCCCGGCAAACAGGATAAGCAAGACGAGGATTCATTTTGTAGTTATATCGCCCTGTATTCACTGAAAGTTCTTTATTTGAACCGTCCATAGCTAAATATCTGATGTTTATACCAATTCCTATAAATTAAACGGCAGGAGCTCTAGTTCCTGCCGTTGTAAGATAAGGGATCCACAAGTGGTAGCAATCTTTGAATGAATGCATTTGTAAAATGCTAAATGGCGTAGTTGAAGTAACGCCAATATGTATCTCTTCATGAAGAAATCATTCCCGTATTTAATTTTTAAGCATTAGTTAAGATAAATTTTTAATAATTCCTTGAGCTTGGCATAATCTAACGGCTTTGACAAATACTCATCACACCCAATTGACGACATTTTATTCTGTTCTTCACTATAAGTATAAGCTGTCTGAACAATTATAGGTAAATCCGGCCGAATACGCTTTATAATTTTCGTGGCATCGATCCCATCCATAACAGGCATTTTGATATCCATCAAAATCAAATCGATTTCAGATTTATTTCTCACAAACTCTACTGCTTGCTCCCCGTTTTCTGCATGAATTACTGTGATATCAGATTTTTCAAGAATTGTACGGAGATACTGGAAACTTATCCAGTCATCTTCCGCTATCAAAATCACCCTGTTAGGTCGTTTTCCCGATATATCAGAATATTTTAAGTCAGTTTGAGAAGTTGCATCAAGAGGAGAATACGGTAAGGTAAAATAGAATGTCGAACCGTTGTCAACTACCGATTCAACCCAGATTTTGCCTCCAAGTAGTTCCACAAGTCCTTTCGCAATCGATAGTCCCAGACCAGCCCCATCAATATCATTTGTTAAAGATGGTTCAGATTGAACAAATTGATTGAAAATCCTGTCGTACAGTTCATGAGGTATTCCAACACCTGTGTCTTTGACATACAATTGCACAAAATCATCTTTAATTTCAAACCCGCAATCAATATTGCCCGATTTTGTAAATTTCACAGCATTACTTATTAGGTTTGTCAGAATCTGTGTTAGCTTGGCTTGATCTGAAAATATCGTTATATTTTCATTATCAGGATTGTGAAAATTCAAAACGATGTTCTTTGCTTTTGTAACTGGCAAAAAGAAGTTTAACAAATCAGAAAATACTGAATTAATTAAGACTGGTTTTTGCTCGATTTTAAATTGCCCATTTTTAATTTTGGAAATATCAAGTACATTATTTACAATTTCAATAAGACGTTTTCCACTTTGTGCAATTAAACCTGTGAATTCTTTAATTTCCTCTGCATTTAAATCCTCTTGATTTAGCAATTCGGAAAACCCAATAATCCCGTTTAGCGGAGTACGTATCTTGTGAGAAATATTCTGAAGAAAAGCGGTTTTCAATTTATCGCTTTCTTCAGCAATCTCTTTGGCAACAATAAGTTCTGCTGTACGCTTTTCTTTCTCTTCGTTCTGAATGATAAGCTCTTTATTATCTGACATTAACAATGTCTCCAATTTTTCTTTCTCTTCAATTTGCCGATTTTTCTCTTTTAATTCGTAATCCAAACTTTCAATTAATCTTTGAAATTCTTCTTCTGTCTGTTTTCGTTGAGTGATGTTCATGCCTTGTGCAATCGTGCCTAGAGGTGTTTTCCGGTCGGCCGACATGATTGTTGCTGAATTCCAAAGCAGCGTATGAATAGTGCCATCAACATGATGAATATTAATTTCGACCGCCTCTAACCGCTCTCCCCCGAGCGTTTTGCGGATAAGTTCCATCGAACTTTTTCGGGATGAAGGAGGAAACAGAATTTCCAAAGATTTGCCAATTACATATTTCTCATTTCGTCCTGTGATTGACTCAAATGCCTTATTGAACCGAATGATTTCGTTTTGCACATTCCAAGCAATAATAGGGACATTCGAGTAATCAAGCAGATTTTCAAGATATTCGTTCTTCTCCCTATGCGACTCAAGCTCTTTCTTTCGCTTATTCATATGGCGCAAAACATTAACGATTACCGTCTTATCGCTATATTTAGTTTTTGAAACACTCGCTTCACAAGGAAAAATAGTGCCATCTTTACGTCGTCCAAATAATTCTACCTCCTCATTCATTTGGCGAATTGTTTGATCAGCATTGAGAAAATTGCTTATGTACCGAGTATCAATTTCAGCCATTGACGAGGGTAAAAGAACATTTAGTGGTTTCCCGATGACTTCATCTGCACTGTACCCAAAGTGTTTTTCTGCACCTTGATTAAAGAGAATTATACTTTGGTGTTCGTCAGTCGCAATGATGGCATCGTGAGCTGCATTCAAAACACAAAATATCAATGATTCGTCAGTAACAATTTTGTTTTTCATTTCCGTTGCAATTAAGTATTTATCACCATCAAAAAAATAAAGGCCTATCTTTTTTAGTGATTTCAAATAGAACATATGTTTTAATAATTCAGTCTATTCAAGAATCACTATCACATTATCACTTAATCTATCAACTCTTTCATTTTTAACACCATATAAATATTCTTTATTTAGAAAAAACTAAGTATAATGGAGAAACAGATATCAAATTTAGAATTTAATTTTATTAATTACAACTTTTAGATAGTAATTTTTGAGTTGAAAAGATTGTCTTTTAAAATCTCTAAAACCACCTTTTTTAAAAAAATTACCTGTTAGATGACAATACAAATGTCCATCCAAAATTTATAGACAATCGACAATTGCATGCGAAGAATGTTGAATATTATTGATATATTGCACAGATATAAAAACCAATATTTTAACTAAGATGAGATTTATTTTTTCTCTTGCATCAGGATTATTATTTCTGCTGCTTAGCGGTAATCTAACGGGTCAAAACAAAGCCAAATTACCCTACCAAAACACGCAATTATCTGTTGATGATAGAGTCGAAGATCTTGTGTCACGAATGACGATGCAGGAAAAAGTAACTCAGCTCTTTAATCATGCTGAAGCGATTGATCGGTTGGATGTTCCTGCTTACGACTGGTGGAATGAGTGTCTGCATGGTGTAGCCAGAGCCGGAAAAGCCACTGTTTTCCCACAGGCCATCGGACTCTCAGCGACTTTTGATCAGGATCTGATGTTTCGTGTTGCAGATGCAATCAGCGATGAAGCACGTGCAAAGCATCACAATTTTGTAGCCAACAACGTACGCAGCATCTATACCGGCCTCACCTTCTGGACACCGAATATCAACATATTCAGAGATCCGCGTTGGGGACGTGGACAGGAAACATATGGTGAAGATCCCTTTCTGACAGGACGTATGGCTGTCAATTTTATTAAAGGACTTCAGGGAAATGACCCTAAATACCTGAAAACAGTTGCAACGGCTAAACATTATGCAGTGCATAGCGGACCTGAATTTACACGTCACACCGATAATATCTTCGTAAACGATCGCGACCTTTACGATACCTATCTTCCCGCTTTTAAGGCAGTAATCAGAGATGCAAATGTTCAGTCAGTAATGTGCGCTTACAACCGTTTCCGCGACAAACCTTGTTGTGGCAATGATATATTGCTGAGTAATATCCTTCGCAATCGGTTCGGATTTAATGGTTATATAGTTTCAGACTGCGGAGCAATTTCTGACTTTTTCACAAAAACAGCCCATTACGTGGTTCCCACCTCTACACAAGCATGGGGCTGGTCATTATCTACGGGAACCGACCTTAACTGCGAGCAAAGCCGCAGCTTTCTGGTCAACAATCTCGATTCTGCAATAAAAGTTGGAATGATTAATGAAAGCGACATCAACACCTCCGTAAGAAGGTTATTTAAAGCGCGTTTCATGCTTGGTTTATTCGATCCCAACGACCAGGTGGCTTATTCAAAAATTCCATTCTCGGTGGTCGGATCCGAAAAACACCTGAAACTTTCGCAGGAAGCGGCCGAAAAATCGCTGGTATTGTTAAAAAACACGGGTATTCTTCCACTCAAAAACATTAAGAAAATTGCGCTTATCGGGCCAAATGCCAATAACTTCGCAATTCTGATTGGCAATTATAACGGTGAACCAATCCGTCCGGTCACACCACTGAAAGCATTACGCGAAAAACTTGGAGCTCAAAATGTTCTTTACACGCCAGGTTGTCCAATTGTTCCGGGAGTCTATGTCAATCAAGATATTATTGGCGCCGAGAATTTCTTCCATATGGAGAATGGCAAGCTAAAATCAGGATTAAAAGCTGAATACTTTGCCAACACAAAATTCGAAGGAACGCCTAAACTTGTACAAGTCGATCCTAAAATTGATTTCTACTGGATGAAATCACCCTTGAATAATCTGATTGAAGACAAGTTCTCTGTTCGTTGGAGCGGTGTAATCATTCCAAAAAAATCAGCCACTTACCAGTTTGGCGGAAACGTAAAACTTAAAATTGATAATACAGCTGCAGATTCAAAAGGCGTCGCGCTCGAAAAAGGAAAGAAATATGAGATCAAAGCCGAACTAATAGTCGCTTCATCACCCTACTCAAACACCATTGAACCTTCAGCAATTTTGTCGTGGGCTGAAACCACCCGCGACTATCGCAAGGAAGCGCTTGATGCTGCAGCCAAAGCTGATGTAGTAATTTTCTGTGGTGGTATTTCCGCTGAACTTGAAGGGGAAGAGATGCCGCTCGAAATTGACGGTTTCATGCATGGTGATCGTACCCACATTAATCTGCCAAAAATTCAGGAAGATCTGTTGAAGGATTTGCACAAGACAGGTAAACCGGTTATATATGTCAATTTCAGTGGAAGCGCAATGGCGATGAACTGGGAAGACGAGAACCTTCCGGCTGTTATTCAGGCTTTCTATCCCGGTGAAACAACAGGTACCGCCCTTACCCGCATGTTATTTGGGGAATTCAATCCATCGGGCAGATTACCTGTCACTTTCTACAAATCAGAAAAAGACATTCCCGACTTTTCAAACTACGATATGCAGGGACGCACTTATCGCTATTTCAAAGGAACGCCACTCTATCCGTTCGGTTACGGTTTAAGCTACACCACATTCGAATACAGCAATTTGGTTGCCAACGAAACAGCAGGAACAGAAGCGTCTCTAAATGTAACAATAGAAGTAAAAAATACCGGCAAAGTTGATGGTGAAGAAGTTGTTCAGTTGTATCTTTCGAACAAAACTGCCAAAACTGAAGTACCTATTGTTGCCTTAAAAGGATTTCAGCGGATTAATCTAAAAAAAGGAGAACAGAAATCAGTCACCTTTATACTGAATCCCGAAGATTTCTCGACAACCAATGGAGATGCCAAACAAATTGTTGAACCCGGAACATTCGAGATCGCAGTTGGTGGCGCAGTTCCAGGTAAAAATTCTGTTGTTAAGACAATAAAATTAGCAGGAAATGCTGTTGAAGTAAAATAGGGAAATAAGATAGAAATACGATTAAAATAAAAAGGTGAAATTTTTACCATGTATCGGATGGCAGCATAAAATGTCAATTCAAAAAGGTAAAGACTTCACCTTTTTTCAGCAATATTTAAAACTAATTAACTGGCAAAACATGAAAAAATATATTTACAATATAATATTCACCTATCTTCTGATTGTTGCAGGTTTTTCCCTTCGGGCAGCGCAAAATCCAGTTTTAGAAATTGAAAATTCTGTTGAAACTACACTGCAACTTCCCTTTATCGGGGCACAAGTCTTTATTGAACCGGGACAGACACCCGAAGAGATTGATACTTGGTTTCGGGTGCTAAAGGAAAATCATTTCACCGTTTGCCGGATCAGGATGTTTGAATCGTATATGAAAAAACAGGACGGAACATGGGATTTCAGCTTGTTTGATAATGCATTCCGATCAGCAGAAAAGCATGGAATCAAGGTTTTTGGCACCATTTTTCCATACACAGAGAAAACGGATATCGGTGGCTTCAAATTTCCACGCGATGAAGCGCACCTGCAATCTATTGCTTTATTTATTAAACAACTAACTACCCACTTCGGACAATTCAAAAGCTTGTATGGCTGGGTATTAATCAATGAGCCAGGGGTTGGCGGTAAAACTCCGATGACCGAATTCACAAAAAATAAGTTGAATGAATGGAAGCAAAACCATCCGCAAAAGGAGTTCACAGATAAAGGCTTTCCGATACTTGTTGAATTGTCGGACCAGGCTTTTCTGCTGGATTATAACACCTGGTACCTCAACTGGATCGCCACTGAAATCAGAAAATACGACACCATGCACGAATTGCATGTAAATAACCACCAGATGTTTCAGAATTGCGCGGAGTACAACTTCCCCGAATGGCGTAAGTTTCTGACAAGTCTTGGAGGTTCCGCCCATGCATCATGGCATTTTGGCTACTTCACCCGGCAACAATATGCCGCAGCAATGTCTGCCAACAGTGAGATTGTTCGATCGGGAGCAGGCAATCTTCCCTGGTTAATGACGGAATTACAAGGCGGCAACAATACTTACAGCGGTGGTACGCCAATGTGCCCAACTAAGGAGGAGATTGCACAATGGTTGTGGATCATTACTTCTGCTGAAGGAAAAGGATCGATTTTCTGGTCGCTGAATCCGCGCAGTTCAGGAATTGAAGCGGGCGAATGGGCATTACTCGACTTTCAGAATAATCCCTCCGACCGAATGAAAGAAGCGGCTAAGGTTGCCGAAACAATTAATCAGAACAGGGCGCTCTTCGAAAACAGTAAAGAGGTTGAATCAGGTATAAACATCCTCTACATCAGGCAATCACTTTGGGCGGAAGGTAAAATGGCGGAAGGTTCCACCCAAAATTACGAAGCACGTAAGGTTGGTGGCGTGATGAAATCGGCCATCAGTTATTTTGAAGCACTCAGCGAGATGGGCGTCAATGCGAATTTTAAGGCCTTTGAAGAGTTCGATTTCGGGAAAACTGATTACAAGGGAACAACAATCATTCTTGCACATCAAATCTCAGTCCCCGACAGTTACGCACCCATCCTCGAAAACTTCGTCAGCAAGGGTGGAAAACTGATTGTGGATGGACTCACAGGTTTCTTCGACGAAAATCTTCACAACACAATGATAACCGGCTTTCCATTCGCAAATCTTTTCGGAGGGAATATCCGTGAGTTCAAACTGGTTGATAATCTATTTAAGGTTCAATGGAATAACTTTGCAATTCCTGCACATTTATGGCGCGGATTTATTGACGTCAAATCGGGAAAAACTGCTGCAAATTGCGAAGGTGAGCCAATTGCAGTCAGAAATACGATTGGCAATGGCGAAGTGCTTTGGATTCCATCGCTGATTGGTCTTGGCAGTCGCATAACGGGTGACTATACATCCTTAATCATGCTTTTAAACAAAGAAGCCGATCTAAGTCTGTCAACAGTACCCGTCCGGTTTAAAACGGCTCAAAAAGATATGCTGATGAAGACCATCAAATCCGGTAATTCGCTCATAACGGTTGTGATTAATAAACAGGATAAACCAGGTCAGGTCATGCTCGATTTCAAAAGTAAAACCACAACTGGCAAAATACTGTATTCCAACAAACAAGGAACAGTGGTTGGACAGAATCTATCGATTGGATCTGAAGAAACAATGGTGATTGAATGGAAGTAAAAAAACGATCCGTAAATTCAATGTGAACATTTCATTATAAGCAGCCTGTAATCGTTTATCCGTGAAGAAATTTGCGGATATCGCGAATATCGCCCACCAAAATAAGGATATCATTTTGCTGATAATCGAACTCAACAATTTCCTTATCCTTTGGTTGCGAAGATGAATAAAGGATTTTCAGATCTCTTTTTAATGCTATAATTTTAAGATGAAAATCTGTTTTAAACTTTATTGGAGAGAACCGCTGATGTACAAGGGATAGAGGAACAGGCATATCAATGATTTTCAGATTGTCGGATATACTGAAAAGATTGAGTATTCCATCAAGAACCAGTTTCTGCGCAAGGATGCGGGCTGACTCGTATTCGGGATTGATGGTATGATTAATCCCAATAGAATTCAGAACCGCAAGGTGAATGGAAGAACTTTCGCGGCAAATTACTTTCTTTACGCCAAATTTCTTTAGCAAAGCAGCAATCATCACCGAAATACCAAAATCATCACCAATACAGACGACAAATGCATCGGCCTCTTTGATTGGCAATAGGCGCAAAGCATGCGGATCACTGGCATCCAGACAGATTGTATTGGCAATTACGTCTTTAAAAAACTCAACCTTTTCAATGTTCTTGTCTACACCAAGTACATCGTGCCCCATAGCTGTAAGAATTTTTGCAAGAGAAGCCCCAAAATTGCCTAATCCGATAGCGACTACGTTCATAGCTGGTAATTTTATGTAATGATTAAATTTTCTTTTGGATAACGGTACAATGTTGGTCCGCCGGTGGAACTTGCCAATGACAATAAGAGCGTTATACATCCCATTCGTCCAAGATACATCAGTAAGATCAGAATTATTTTAGATCCGTCAGAAAGCAAAGGTGTCAGATTCAGAGAGAGCCCCACCGTACCAAATGCCGAAAAACTTTCGAAGACAATTCGCAACAAGCCAAACTGTCCGTCAATCAAAAATATCCCAAACGCGCCAAGACCAATGACAACAACAGAAAGAATTATAATTGCAAATGCTTTATTTACTGAATATTCATGAATTTCGTAACGGTGAATCTCGATATGATTCTTTCCACGGACAATGCGGATCATATTAAGCATTGCGATCGCAAACGTGCTGGTTTTTACCCCACCTCCCGTTGATGCAGGAGAGGCTCCCACCCACATTAAGAAAATCATGATCAATATGGAAGGTTTGGCCAAAGCTTCCATGCTAAAATTGTTAAATCCAGCTGTACGGGGTGTAACACTCTGGAAATACGACATTGCCAGTTTTCCCTGAAAATCCATCCCCTTCTGTGTAAAATTGGTTTCCAAAAAATAGAATGAAAGTGAACCGAAAACAAGCAATATAAATGTGGAGACGATCACAATCTTTGTATTAAAAGTGATCATTCCAACCCGATGGACATATGGTTTGCGACATTTAACATACTCCGTGAGCCAATTCACCTGCGCTTTCAGGTAATTATAAATATTCAGAAGAACAGGAAAACCTAAACCTCCCAGAACGATTAAATTAGCAACAGAGTAATGAAGGCTATAATTCTCGCGTATGCGGATATCGTAAAGATTATCAGTCAAATTTGAAAAACCGGCATTGCAAAAAGCCGATATTGAATGGAAAACGGCAAATCTGAAATTTGCACCCGCTGACCCTAAAGCTTC
>JAAFHB010000294.1 GCA_010906965.1 Mariniphaga sp.
TATTTTGGCAACTGGCACGCCGGTTAAATTTTTACTAACCGGACATTGAGCTGCCGCGAATAAGGTCAACGGGGTGCATGTCTGTTTGCCGTCCTGCCCGAAGGGAGGAAGTTCTCCCCGGCAAACTGAACGCATCCGAAGGATTCCGGGCCACCGGAACCCCTTTACCGTTCCGCGGAGCGATCAATAACTTTGTGAAAATTTGAGTGGTAAGTAAATAATAAACAGTTAGCCACATGAAATTTAATAGAACTTATTTTGCGAAATGCGACTATAGAGAGCATCGGATACATTACATTTGAGAACAACTTAAGGGAAAAGCCAATTTTCCTGGTATAGCTTGCATCACAAAATATTTCACACTTTTGTATTCTCCATACTTATTTATTTCTATTTGGATTTGTGAAATATAATTTTTACATTTGTAACCTTCATACTCAAATTAATATATTTGAAATCAAAATTAGGACATATTGCCTCTATACAAACTGGAATCTTTGCAAAGCCACAAGCGATGGGGGAAGTAGTTTATTTACAAGCTAAACATTTTAACGAAAGTGGTTGGCTTAAAAACGAACTCTATCCTGACCTGAAAGCTGACAATGTCAATAAAAAACATTTGCTTCGACCTGGTGATGTGTTATTTGCGGCAAAAGGTGCTAATAACTTTGCAACGTGTTACGATAGTATAAACCAACCTGCTGTTGCTTCAACCTCATTTTTTGTTCTTCGGATTGAAAACGATTCAATCATTCCTGAATACCTGGCGTGGTTAATTAACCACCCGGTAACACAAAAGTACTTGAAGGCAAATGCACTTGTATCATCAATTGCCTCTATCTCAAAAGCAGTTTTGGAAGAACTGGAAATCTCAATGCCATCGATCAAAATCCAAAAAACCATTTTAAATATAAGTGCTTTACGTAAACTTGAACTTGGCATCAAACAACAAATAGAAGAATTACAGGAACAAAAAATCCAATATCAGTTAATTAAATCCACTCAACTATAAATCGTTACAATGACAAAAAAAATTAGTCAGGCAGACATTAATAATGCAGTTTGGAAAGCTTGCGACACTTTCCGGGGAAGTATCGACCCCAGTGTTTACAAGGACTATGTGCTGACCATGCTTTTCATCAAATATCTGAGTGATGTCAATGATGACAAATATGAAGTTTACCTGAATAAATACAACGGAGAAAAAGAAAGAGCAGACAGGGCAATGAAACACGAACGTTTTGTAGTGCCAGCCAATAGCCATTTCAACTATTTGTTCGACCACCGTAATGAACCCAACATAGGTGAATTAATTGATATTGCTTTAGCCGATCTGGAAGAAGCCAACCGTGAGAAATTGTATAGTGAAGATGGTGCCGGCCTATTCAAAAATATCTCGTTTAACAATTCGCAGTTAGGAGAACCAAAGGACAAAAACACCCGTCTCAGAAACCTCCTGCTCGACTTCAATAAAGAACAACTTGACCTGCGACCTTCGCACCTCGAAGGTACCGACATTATTGGTGGTGCTTATATGTACCTGATTGAAAACTTTGCAAGCGATGCTGGGAAAAAAGCCGGGGAATTTTTCACACCAAAAGAAGTTTCCACGTTGATTGCCAAACTCACCAAATCAAAACCTGGATCACGCATTTGCGATCCAACTTGCGGCTCTGCATCATTACTGATTAAGGCCGGAGAAGAAGTTGGTTCGGACAATTTTTCATTATACGGGCAGGAAGCCAATGGCAGTACCTGGGCTTTAGCCGTGATGAATATGTTTCTGCATGGTTTCGACAATGCGACCATTCGATGGGGCGATACCATCCGCAATCCAAAGCTGAAAGAAGGCGATGCACTCATGAAGTTCGATACGGTAGTTGCCAATCCTCCATTTAGCCTTGATAAATGGGGAAAGGTAGACGACAAAGAGGAGAATAAAGCCAGTGACAGTTTTGATCCTGAGACCGATAAATACAACCGTTTCTGGAGAGGCATACCTCCAAAAAGTAAAGGTGACTGGGCGTTTATTTCGCATATGATTGAAACAACTTACGAAGGTCGCGGCAAAGTTGGAGTTGTTGTCCCTCATGGGGTGTTATTCCGTGGAGCAAGCGAAGGGAAGATTCGCCAAAAAACCATTGAGGAGAATATTTTGGAGGCCGTGATTGGTTTGCCATCCAACTTGTTTTTTGGAACTGGTATTCCGGCTGCTATCCTGGTTTTTAATAAAGGCAAAGGAGATAATCAAAATGTGCTGTTCATTGACAGCAGCAAGTTCTATGAAGCGGCAAAGAACCAAAGCAAACTTCGCCCGGAAGATATTGAACACATTGTTGATACTTACAGAAAATTTAATGAAGGCAAACTAAAAGCCGGCATTGCGGAAGACAAATTCAGCTATGTTGCCACTTTTGACGAGATTAAAGAAAACGATTTCAACCTGAACATTCCCAGGTATGTTGATACCTTTGAGGAAGAAGCCGAAGTGGATATTGTTGCTGTCCAAAAAGAGATTGAGAAACTTGAAATCGAACTCAAAACAGTGCAACTGGAGATGGGAAAATATTTAAAGGAATTAGAGGATAAATAAACTTGATTTGCTCAATAAACCAATATCGTTTAATAACCATAATCGATTTTCAATGGAAAAACTAACCAGGCACACTATTCAATGGTTTTACAACCTTCTTGCTAAAGGTGAATGCGAGACATTGGACTTTAAGGAACAGTTGGAAGATAAAACTGTTTTTGGCAAAGCCATTAAAAATTATGCTCCCAAATATGAAGAATTGGCAAAGGATGTTGTAGCTTTTGCCAATAAAAAAGGTGGTTTTTTATTCATTGGAATCGTGGATGAAAGCAAAGAATTAAATCCCGATTTTGAATATATCGATGCAAAAGTTTTCGAACTGGTCCGGCAGATTCAGGATAGAACAGTTCCATCGATAACACTTAAACCCCATCAGTTAAAAGTTAAGGGGCAAGATATTTTAGTATTGGAAATCCCTTTTTCTCAGCAAATGCATCGGACTTCAAAAGGCGAATACCTGATAAGAAGCAATGATGGAAACAGAGCTATTGAACCCCATGAAATTGCTACTATTCAAGCTGAAAAAGGGTTAATTATTTATGACCAGAAAACATGGGATTTTCATTTTACAAGCTCGGATATCGATAAACAGGGGAATCCGGTCCCAGGCTGGCAGGAATTAAACCGGATGCGTGATTTATGGAACCGAATCCAACATGAGAAACCGCAAAGCCCTTACTTAAAAAACACTTCATTTGAATTTACCGAAACGTTAGGGCTGGTAAAAGAAGAAAATGGCAAAAATCTCCCAACTACCGCGGGGATTCTGTTTATTGGGAATCAAAAGGCATTGAAAGAATTTCCTTACAATCAGATTAAATACATCCGCTATTATGATGATGGAGCATATACGCCGTTTGAGTACAGTGGCAATCTTATTGAAATGGCCGATGCCTGTTTTAATCAATTGAAATCGGAAATTAAACTTAAAGAGTTTCATTTTGGACTGTTCCGTGAATATATTGAAGATTACCCCGAAGTGGTACTTCGCGAATTGCTTATAAACGCCATTGCTCACCGTGATTACAGCCGTCAGCAAATCATTGAAATACGAAAATACCCTAATTATCTTGAGTTTGAGAGTCCCGGACATTTTCCTCAGGGAATTACCGAAACCAATTTCCTCCGAAAAACCAATCCCAGAAATCCTTGTATTATGGATGTATTCAGAGAAATAAATTATGCAGAAAAAGCAGGAAGCGGTTTTGATAAAATTTTTACGGCTCTTCTGTCAAAAGGGAAAAGCTTGCCCAAACCGCAACAAACCGAAAATTCCATTTTGGTTAGGGTTGAAGCTGATGTCTATTCGGAGAAAATAGCGGAACTCAGTATTCTTTATAAACAGACTGTCAAAAAAGACATTGATCTGGAAAAACTGTTGGTGCTCAACAGCATTTACACCGGGCAAAAGCTTACTTTCCAGCAGTTGGAAGAATCTCCATTTATCAACACCTGGCAATTACGAAAAATCCTGACAGAATTACAGGAAATTGAGTTTATTGAAATAACCGGAAGAACTTCAGGTGTTAAGTATATTATTCACAAATCAAAACTTTCAGGGATTGAGGATGAGAAAGAGTACTTGAAACAAAAGAAGCAAAGCATTTTTAAGCAAAAATATACTATTTTAAAGTATCTGGATGAATTTGAAGAAATAGACAACAAAACCGCCCGTGAGATATTAAATCTCATTGATGATGATATTTATAAAATTTCCAGGTTGCTAAAACAGCTTAAAGATGAAGGTGAGATTGTGGTGCTTCGGAATGATAAAGGGATTACCTACTATGGAAGAAAGAAATAGCATCATGCAAGCGGTCTTTTCGCTGAATATCAATCATATATTCCAAATACCGTTTGCAGGTACGTTTGCAGAAATGCAAACTTCCGCAAGCGGTGCAAACGGTTTTTATTTGCACTTTTCTTTGCAACCACAACCCATTCTGCAAACGCTTTGCAAAGAAAAAACAATTAATTATCAGCTATTTACAAAATTACCGTTTGCAAAACCGTTTGCAGAAAACCTAAACTTACCAATATGACCAAAGATAAACGATCGACCATAAACGTACAAGGCATTGAAATCACCATTCTGAGTCAGAAAGAAGATGATTTTATCTCTTTAACCGATATGCTAAAAGCAAAAGATGGAGATTTTTTCATCTCAGACTGGCTTAGAAATAGAAATACGGTTGAGTTTCTGGGCATTTGGGAAAGAGTTTACAACCCCAATTTTAATTATGGCGAATTTGCCACAATTAAAAGTCAGGCAGGATTAAATAGCTATAAACTAAGTATAAAAGAATGGGTGGAAAAAACAAAAGCAATAGGAATGCGAGCTACTACCGGTAGGTATGGTGGCACTTTTGCTCATAAAGATATTGCCTTTGAATTTGGCATGTGGATTAGTGCCGAATTTAAAATTTACCTGATAAAAGAATTCCAACGTCTTAAAGAGGATGAAAACCAAAGGTTGTCGCTGGATTGGAACCTGAACCGAACCCTGGCCAAAATAAATTATCGCATCCATACCGATGCGATTAAAGAAAACATTATACCACCAAACATTTCTAAAGAGCAGGAGCAACATATTTATGCAAACGAGGCTGACCTATTAAATGTGGCCATGTTTGGAAAAACTGCACTACAATGGCGTAAAGAAAATTCCAATAAGGAGGGCAATATTCGTGATAACAGCAGTATTGAACAACTGTTAGTATTGGCAAACCTGGAAAGCATGAATGCCGAATTTATTCGTATGGAATTACCTCAAGGCGAACGCTTGAAAAAACTCAATATCATTGCCATACAACAACTTAAATCATTAACAACAAACCCCGGCATCAAAAAATTAGGAGATGGAAAATAAACCAACCTCTAAACCTTTCTATAACACTGTAATCCCAAATGATTGGGATGTAAAGTCTTTAGCCAATATTGGAGTTTTTTCAAAAGGGAAGGGGATTTTAAAAGAACAAGTTGTTTCAGAGGGCTTTCCGTGTGTTCGATACGGAGAGCTTTATACTACACATGATTACATTATAAAACAGTTTAAG
>JAAFHB010000295.1 GCA_010906965.1 Mariniphaga sp.
GGGTTGGTGTCGCGTTGTGTCCATTTTCCCCCAGTTCCGCAAGCTCCACTGGGGGTTATTCAAATTTAACCACTTCGTGGTATAAAAATAGTTTTTCAGCAATCCCTAATTTGGTGAATTGGAGATTTGGTGGCAATAAAAACTTTTCATAGTCTCTAAGTGAAATAATTGGAATACGCTATTTGACTTAAATTATTCGAAATGTTGATATTATTCACTCAGAATAACTAATTTGCGATAAATTTCAGAAGATGCAATTGAGACAGCTTAAATACAAGATACTTTTCATACTACTTGCGATAGTTCCTGTCATTCCAGCGTCCTCCTCATCGCTGAAAACTGCTGATTCCGAACTGACTTCAACCTCCGTTACCTATTCAATCCCCAGTCAACAGACAAATGTATACACGCCTGATTTTAAATTAAATGCTGATTCAGTGGTTATTCCGTTGAAACGGGCCGGGCGATTGTTACTGATAGATGCCACGGTGGGAGAGGAGACGGGCAATCTGGTATTTGATTCAGGTGCAGATGGTCTTGTACTGAACAGTACCTATTTCAGAAACTATGCAACATCAGGAGGATCAACTCCAACAGGCGTTACCGGTGCTGTTGGTGCGGTAAAAAAGATATTTATCAAACAGATCGAATTTGCAGAGTTGTCGTATAAAAATATTATGGCCGATGTAACCGATCTGGGGCACATCGAGAACCGAAGAGGCGTAAAAATACTGGGCTTAATTGGATTCAGCATGATGCGCAGACTCGAAATTGTAATCGACGTCAAAAACAACCAGCTCAAACTGTTCCGGATCGACAATCATGGTAAAAGGCTAAACAGCAGCTCACTGGAGTTTAAAGCAGATTACACGCAGAAAATAGCAGGAAATACAAATATCCTGTTTTTACAAGGAACAATTAGTGGTAAAAACCTTACTTTTTGTTTTGATACCGGATGCGAAACCAATGTAATCTGCAGTGATTGCAACCGAAGCATTATGAATACACTCACGATCACAGGGCGTTCCAAATTAAGTGGGACCGGATCATCCGGTTCAGAAGTGATGTTTGGGCGCATGAACGACTTTACGATCGGAAATAAGCAGATACCGAATATGGATACCGTAATTACAAACCTGGGAGCCTTAAGCGAAGGATATGGAATCAAAATTGACGGGATGCTGGGCTATAATTTTCTGGAACAAGGCGTTATCAGCATTAACTTTATGAAAAAGGAGTTTGGCATTCGTTTTATTAAAGCAGAGAAAAGATGAAGACAATCACACGCTATACCTTGATGCTCGTTGGGCTGTTCTATACATTGACCAGCATGGCTCAATACGATCCTGATAAGGTCTGTCGGATCGATAATGGAGAACTTATCTTTTCGATTAACCTCAAATGGACAGAAAAGGAGAAGGCAGCAGTTTCGAAACAATTTGATCTCGATAGTACGCTGATCGCTCAGGTCTATCAGGGAAAATCTGTTATTACCGTCGGCGGTGAAACCTGGAATGCAAAGAAGGTGAAACCTGATCTTGTTGAGCTTTCCAAACCTGTTCAATCTGAAACGGGAAAAAATTTAAAAGTTGATGAGCTGTTTCTTGAGATAGACAAATGGGCGAACTTTGCAGGAAATGCAGCTCAAACATCGGTGGTATATGGGGTGAATGATTTTAAGCTTTCGTATGTATTTGTATATAACCAGAAGACTGCACGTTTCTATTTGCCTGCATCAACAACCGCTGATAAAGTGTACATAGCAGGTACTTTCAATGGATGGAGCACTACACAAACGCCCATGCAGCGGGTGAGTGATGGATGGATGGTTTATGTGGACCTGAAGCCGGGAAAATATAGTTATAAGTTTATTATTGATGGCGAATGGATGACTGATCCGAATAACAAACTCCGCGAACGCGACGGAGAAGGCGATTACAATTCGATTGTGTATTGCTGCAATCATCGTTTTGAACTCAAAGGATATAAAGATGCGCGCAATGTGGTTGTAACCGGTAACTTCTTTAATTGGAATCCGAAAGGAATTGCGATGAATAAAACTTCCGATGGTTGGGCGCTTCCCGTTTACCTGCGCGATGGAACTTATGCCTATAAGTTTTTGGTCGACAAGCAATGGATGACCGATCCCGCCAATAAAGAGGTTCGTAAGGATGCAGATGACCACCTGAATTCATTTATTGAAATCGGCAAACCATACCTTTTCAAACTTGATGGATTTACAACAGCCGATAAAGTAATCCTTACTGGAAGTTTCAATGGATGGAGCCGAAATGAACTGGTGATGGATAAAACCGAAAAAGGTTGGCAACTTCCGTATGTAATCCCGGCAGGAAATTACGAGTATAAATTTATGGTTGACGGGAATTGGATGACTGATCCGACAAATCCATTCTCCACAGGATCTGGTAATTCGGAGAATTCATTTATCGCACTGAAATCCAATCATGTTTTCAAGCTCGAAAAGTATCCGGATGCTAAAACGGTGATTGTTACCGGAAGTTTTAACGGCTGGGACAGGCAAAGTTACAGGATGGCCAGGCAGAGTGGAAAATGGATTTTACCACTTTATCTTCAACCCGGAAAATATACCTATAAGTTTATCGTCGATGGAAACTGGATCATCGATCCCTCGAACAAGCTTTATGAGCAAAACGAGACTGGTACCGATAATTCAGTGTTATGGATCAATCCTTTCTAAGCCAACAGCAAACATTCACAAATCACTGTACTTGTCTGGAGAGAAAGTCCTCAAGACTTTAAATGCTTCCTGTTTTAATTAGTTTAAATTGTTAATAATCTGAATTAGAGAAATATATAATGAATGATTGGCAAAATTAACCAGTCGTTTCCTTGATTTTTTTCACCAAAAACGTGTCGTTTTTCACCGATAATGCGCCATTTCTTACCGAAAACGCGGCATTTCTCCTAAGAAATGCGACGTTTCTTACCAATAATGAAGCATTTCTCCTAAGAAATACTACGTTTCTTACCGAAAATGCGGCGTTTCTCCTAAGAAATGCGACGTTATTCCCCATTCGATAGCAGATGAAATGACCACACCCCTGATGATAACTTTAAAACGGACTATTCTTTTATTCAGAAATCTATTTATTACATGGGAATGTTACGCAGGATATCCGAATCCCCCTCGTTTGTATCAGCCTGCCCCGTTTTTTCGGGGAGGGGTAAGTTGTCAGTCGTTTGTAACGATAAATACGTAATGCCATGTCATCAGAAGACAATGCTTGAACAAAATGAATGATAAATATTATAACTGAAATATGACGATGAGTTACAAACTCAGAACCATAAACCCCTTGTTGCAAACGAGGAGGAGCCCGGCCTGGCTTTTTTGAGTGGGAATGTATTAAGTGACATAATTTACTGAAAATAGGTGGGCGTTTTAGCAATTAGTAATTAAAGTAAACTTATATTTACAAAAATATTATGCACCTAAAAAAATGAGAAATGTTTACAAAGCATTCCATTTCGACTGACTATGTGCAACTTTTGAAGGATGGAGGTAAATATATATAAACAATTATGGGCAATGCAAAGAAAAAAGTCATGCAGATTGATTTTTAGACAACGGCATACCTTGACTTAGGCTTGACATATTTTTGAAAATTAATTGGGATGCTGAAAACTATTTAGAGTAAGCAAAATAAATAAAAACCACAAAATGATTTCAAACGTTCAAACAGAAGGTAGTTGGATTAGAGTTTATGACGAAAAAAGCAAGAAAATTTCACAAATGCCGAGTGGCAAAATAGCAGTTGTTGGAATCGCTTCTGATTTTTTTATTGTAGAAGATGGCGCATGGATTAGAGTTTTTGACCTTAATTGTAAGAAAATCTCACAATTGCCATTAAACAAAATAAAAGTGATTACGGCAGTTGGACAGTCTTTCACAACTAAAGAAGGCAATTGGATAAGAGTGTACGACAAAGAATGCAAGAAACTAAGTCAAAAACCTGCATAATATTAGAATTTAAAATAATTAGATTATCCTCAAAAACAAGTGTAATATTCTAAATCAAATAAGATTACAATTATGAAAGTCTATGCAGAGTATTTTAAACTGGATAACGGTCAAGAGTATCGAAAAAAAACATTATTACACTTTGGCAATGGTACAAACTTAATAGGCAGTGCAGTATTAATGAACCCGGGGAGTGCAAAACAAAAAGGTGAACCAGACTTAACGTTTATTAAATCGTTCTATGGCGAAAATCACCAAATAAAAGAAATGGATTTAAAAAATTGGAAATTGTTTTCTCCAGATTCTACTATGGGACAACTTGAAAAAATATTTAATGGTTGGTACATAGGAAAACAGAGAGAATTAAATGGAGTAATTCAACTTTTCAATTGTTTTTACTTCAGGAATCAGAATTTTGGAGAAGCAATTAAGAACTATAATAAAGAATCCAATTATAATTTCAACGAATCTCAATTTTTCTTGGACAAACCTGTATATTTTGGCTGGGGTGGAGCGGGAAAATATGGAGACTTAAAACCAATTGCGACAGATATATTTTTAAATTACGAGCGAAATAAAACACCAATTTATGACTCAAAGTTTGAAAATAATTGTTTTTATCATCCTGGTTATGTAAATCGCTCTTACAGTCGTAATCCGAAAACACAGCAACTAATGAAAGATTTTTTCGAGTTAATATTGTGACAAAAAACTGCACATGGCTCTAACAAAGGCTATGGCCAATAAAGGTTTAGGAAGTTTGCGAGGTTCAAATCCCGTATTGGCTGTTTGCTTATGCGGAAAGGTTTGACGCTCTGAAATCCCTTACTTGCAATAGCCTCAACTGTTATGTCCGAATCCCCCTCGTTTGTAACGAGGGGTTAGTTGTTAGTCGTTTGTAACGTTAAATACGTAATGTCTGAATCCTCCTCGTTTGTAACAGCCTGCCCCGTTTTTTCGGGGAGGGGTTAGTTGTCAGTCGTTTGTAACGATAAATACGTAATGCCATGTCATCAGAAGACAATGCTGGAACAAAATGAATGATAAATATTGTAATTGAAATATGACGATGAGTTACAAACTCAGAACCATAAACCCCTTGTTGCAAACGAGGAGGAGCAGGAGTGACATTTTTAACCTTCAAATAAATTCGTTATGATGAAAGAATTAATTATTACAGACAAGCAAAAGTACCTGGAGGAAAATTATCCATTCGAAGGAATGCCAAAACTTACGGACAAGCTGGAATGCATTCATTGTAGTTCAATTTTTACTGTTGGCGATTACAAAGTTTATAAAGATGAAACCGGATTTGAATTTATTTGCTGCCCAAACGCACCAGAATGCAACGGAACTGTTATTGATTGGATATAGATAGCAAAAGAATCTATCAGCTAATAATAAGGACTTAGTTGTCAGTTGTTTGTAACGATAAGTTCCGAATCCCCCTCGTTTGTAACGAGGGGTTAGTTGTCAGTCGTTTGTAACGATAAATACGTAATGCCATGTCATCAGAAGACTATTCGATCGCCGACCAAAATGCTGTTTATTTTCTGACTTTTACGATCACTGATTGGGTGGATCTATTTTCCCGTAGCTGTTACCGAATGGTTATCGTTGATTCATTAAATTACTG
>JAAFHB010000296.1 GCA_010906965.1 Mariniphaga sp.
GATGTTCTACGGTTTTAAAGCTATCGGTATGGTAAGGGCATCCGATATGGCCAACATCGCTGAGGATGACAAGAACTATATTGCCTCCACAAAATCTTTCCCGGCAGGGTATAAAATAAAGGGGCCGGCACGTTCATTAGCCCAAACAACGAAACTTTCTCCGGGAGATCTTTATTTTCAGGATACCAACTCAGACGGAATAGTTGACGACAATGACAAGACGGTTATTGGGTCTCCACATCCGGATTTCACGTATGGATTCAATCTCAACGGGCGTTTCAAAACTTTCGATTTTACCGCTTCTTTCAACGGCGTTCATGGCAACCAGGTTTTGGATGGCCAGGACTACTACATCTTTAACATGGAAGGATCAGGTAACCAATACAAATTAGTGAATGAACGCTACCGCGATGAGCAAAATCCCGGGAATGGCTGGGTCTATCTTGCCTCCCGTGGCGGCACCCAGAGCAATAGCACTCGTCTATCAACTTTCTACCTGCAAAATGGCTCCTTCTTTCGTTGTACAAATATTACCATCGGCTACAATGTTCCAAGAATCAACAATCTGACGAATAATGCTATAAGCAGTCTTCGCATCTATTTTGCTGCTGATAATATATTCACAATTAGCAAATACAGAGGATACAATCCCGAAGTTGACTACAACAACGGATCCAATCTTACCCCAGGTGTCGATTATGGAAAGTATCCATTGGTGAAAGCCTATAACTTTGGTGTTCAGTTTAAATTTTAAACAATATTCTGATAAAATGAAAAATTCAATCGTAAAAGCTACTGTTTGTGTCGCTTTAATTACCCTGATATCATCCTGCAGCGATTACCTGGTTCAGGAAAATCCGAATAAAGTAGCTGCCAGCTCATTCTTCCAAACCACTAACGACGTGGATCGTGCCGTGAATGGCATCTACCTTGCTCTGCGCAGTAATTCCTGCATGGGAGAAGGCAGCTTTTTGTATACTGAAGAACGATCCGATAATATGGGAAGACTCGACAATCAGTCCAACGCCGGAGAACCCTTCCAGTTTACAGACTTCTCTTTGCTACCGAGTAACACTTATTTGAAATCTCATTGGGCAGCCATGTATATCCCGATTACCCGTGCCAATTATGTACTTACTTACATCGACAACGTCGTCTTTACCAATAATGATCAGAAGGAAAACTACAAGGCAGAAGCTAAGTTTGTAAGAGCTTTGGTCTATGCCCAGATTGTTCGTAAATGGGGTGATGTTCCCTTAGTTACTGAATATCTGACCACAGAAGCTGATATTAACAGCAACACCCTCAGAGAAAAGCAAGAGAAAGTCTATCAGCAGATTATAACCGATCTAAATGATGCATTGGCAAGCACGCTGCCAAATATACAGCCAGAAGCCGGGAAAGGCCACGCTTGTAAAGCAGCTATCAATGTTTTATTGGGTGAGGTCTACCTGACCATGGCAGCTACGATTACCGATAACCGCCAAAGTAATCTGGAAAACGCCCGCACTTACCTTACTGCCGCCTACAACATGCGCAAATTCGGTTCATTGAGTGAAATACCTTACGTTGATGTTTTCAACGTGGATAAAAAATCGACCTGCCCTGAAATTATTTTCCAGATAGTCTATAAACAAGGCGATCAAACGTACTATTCATCAATCGCTAGAGACACCCAGGCCAAAAACGAGACGACCAATTCCCTCAAAAAATCGAATGGTGCCGGTATGTTTGTCAATCCTGATCTGGTAAAGGAGTATGAATCAGACGACTTACGCAAAGCATGGTCGGTGAAGTATGCCAATGATCCTGTTGCAAAAAGCTGGTTCATCACTAAATTTAGGGATACCAGTAGCGCAGCCAGCGCACTTGGTTACGGTGGAAATGATTTCATACTCATGCGCTATGCTGATGTCATTTTGATGCTTGCGGAAGTGAACCTGTACCTGGGGGATATACCGGCTGCAACAAATTTCCTTAATGAAGTTCGTGCCCGGTCACAACGTCCTCTTTATGCCGCTATGCTTGCGAATCCTGATTACAGTGCTAAATATCCTACGTTGAAGCTGGCCATTCTCCACGAGCGCCGTGTCGAACTTGCATTCGAAAACCATCGTTGGTTTGACCTCCTCCGCTTCTTTAACGATGCTGAGCTGAAAGCTTTCATTACAGGCAAGAGTCAGGATGATTATGGAGTCTCTAACCTCAAGAATTTTGGAACCAAAGACCGCTTCTATCCGATTCCATTCGATGAGTACAAACTGAATCCGGAGAAAATGTGGCAAAATCCTGGATATTGACATAATAATAGTCATATTAAGATTAATATCTGCACAATTTGAATTAAACAATGCTCCTTTAGTTTTGAGTTCAACCAATTTGATCATTTTATGAAGACAAGTTTATGGATTTCTCTTTTATTCGTTTGCAATAATTTACTAGCCGGACAACCTCCTGTCCAACACTATTCCCAGATAAAAACAGATCGCTACGTCCAATCCAAAAACTACTATCTGCTAACCTTGTTTCAACAATTGCCTGATTTGAACAAGCTATTATCGGATGACAAGGAATTGTTAACAATGGCAGTTGCAAAAAGAAATTATCTTTCATCATCGCTAAAGAATTGTGGAACTATTGGCAGCTGTTACCTTGAAAAAATAAAGTTCAGTCTTGCGGAGATTGAAAATATAGGAAAAAGGTTAAAGGACTTATATACTTATCACAATGAGCTAAAAGTGTTGGTACAAAATCACCTTATCCCATCGGGATGTTATAGCATGTTTGAAGATTTGAGCCCTCAGGAAATGCTTGAAAAAGCATGGGAGCAAGATGCAGGCGCCATAAATTATGCCTTAGAAGTTTACGCGGAAGGAAAATCGCCGAATTACCCTAAAATCGACTCCATTAGTTTTAATGTAAATTTTAAACTCTATCCATCATTACTTTATGATTGTACAAATACAGTTTTAGAAGAAGTGAAAAACGAAAGGCTGTTTTTTATGCCGACCATGGATTATGCTCTTCAGGCAATAGAAATTAATGACCGTAACCGGGCCTCAGATTATGAGCCCATGGAATCGACCTGCAATAAAGCCGCTTTTGACCGGGTTAATACGATCAACTGGTCTGATTTTGCCTATACGCTTATTCTTGTACCTGGTGCCGGACCTGAAGATCGTGAAGAACCATTGAGTGCAACCGGAAAGTTAAGGTGCAGAGTGGCTGCATGCCGTTGGGAAGAGGGAATTGCTCCGTTTATTATGGTTTCTGGAGGTAAGGTTCATCCCTACAAAACGAAGTACTGCGAGGCAGAGGAAATGAAAAAGTACCTAACGGGAACAATGAATATACCTGAAAGCGCGATCATTATTGAACCACATGCTAGGCATACTTCAACAAATATGCGAAACTGTGCAAGAATAGTATTTCGATATAGTATGCCAATGGATAAGCCTTGTATTACCTCGACCACTAAATCTCAAAGCTTTTATATTACCAACGAAGTTATGCAACAACGTTGTATAAAAGAACTTGGATATACGCCTTACCGAAATGGGAATAGGCTTTCGGAAACTGAAGCTGAGTTTTATCCGCTCGTTACTTCACTTCAGATTGATGCTGATGAACCAATGGATCCGTAGTTAATAATTGTGATATGAGAAATGTATTAGTCATTGTGTCTTTGCTTTTATTCTTATATTCTTGCATGCCTCGAGAAAACCTTGAGATGAAAGTAATACAGAATTTTAGTATTGATTCTTTAGGAGCTTGCCAAGGCATTTCATGCCAAAATAATCGAATTTTTTTGTATGGTGATCGTGAATTCGGCATGGTAAGGGAATATCAACTGAAAAATGATTCACTTTTGGATTTAAGCAATGAGTGCCAGTTTACCTTGGATGGAAAGGATGTTATAAATCACCCCACCGGAATAGCATACAATGGAATTGGGCCAACCTTTATTGGTAATTCGGTGCGGCTTAACAAGGAAGGAACACAATGGAAAGCTGTGATTTATTGTATCGATTGGAAAGGTTTTCTGAAATCCCATACGTTAGATGGTAATCTGAAAAAAGTGATTGACGACGATGCTTGCATACAGGGAACAAGACCTGAGTATGTGAAATACAAGAATAAATGGTATGTGGCTACTGCCGACTATGGGAATAATGGCAATGAGGTCAGATTGTATGATCCGGAGATGCTATCAAAATGCACTAAAACAAGTGAAAAGGGAATATTAGTAAAATTTTTTAGCTGCTCTCCATGGGTGCAGAATTTACATTGGGTTCCTGAAAAAGGATGGCTAATCCTCATTCAAAACCAGGTTGAGGGCCGCAAATGGCGTTTTACATATCTTGATCTGGGAAAATCAATAGAATCTGGGAAAGAAAAAATAATAAAAGTGATCGATATTAACGATAAACACGATGAACTTGAAGGCTTTGCCTTGATTGAAAGTAATCCTGATGGACTTGGGATCGCGGTTACATCTTCCCGGAAAAATAATGTAAGCCTAATTAAAGTAGCATGGTGAAGCATGATTTAAAAACCGTGTTTTCCTCGATTGTGCAGCCGAAATCACCAGTAAAAGGGCTCCTGAACTGGGTCACCTATACGCCCTCTTCATTACGGACACCAATGCTTTCGATAAGTTTATCAACAAAGCGGATCCTCGCGACGGTTCAATTATCATTTAGACCCTATTTAATACCACTCCGAATACTTTTGCGTTTGATATTCTGTCGCAAATGGTTGGTTTGGTTTTGTAACAAAAAATTAACCGTAGTGTAATTTCAAATGGGCCAATTGAAGATAAAACAAACTTAAATTTGTCTGATAATTTTTAAGTCTCAATGGAAATTTCTGCAAAACATATTATCATTGCTGATGATCATGCCGTTGTGCGCATCGGGTTACGCTTGATTCTTGATGAAACCTGCGACCTGGCTATTTCTGATGAAGCCGCGAATGGTCAGCAATTGCTTGACAAACTTACTGCAAACAAATACGACCTTATTATACTTGATTTATCAATGCCCGGAAAAGATTCTTTGGATGTTCTGAAAGAAATAAAAACAAAGTGGCCTTGTATCCCGGTTGTCATTTTCAGTATGAATTCTGACGATGCACATGCTTTTCGAATGATCCGTAATGGTGCATCAGCTTATATTCATAAAAATTCGATTCCGGAACAAATTGTCAATATCCTTCGCACCGTTGCAAGTGGTAAAAAGTATATCTCTCCGCATCAGGCCGAAATGATGGCTGAAATGATAAGTTTACCTGAAAAGTCAACGCATGTTGCTCATGAATTACTCACTGACAGAGAATTTCAAATATTTCACATGCTTGCATCAAGCCTTAAGAAATCAGAAATTGCCAATAAATTAGCATTAAGTAAAAATACGATCAGTAACCACAGAGAGAATATCCTTAAAAAGATGAAACTCTCGATGAACTCAGAACTTACGAGGTATGCCATTCAGCATGGAATCATTCAATAAATCATTATGCAATATTGCAAACAGTGTTTACTGCCGGTTTTAGTGATATGCCTGATTGTTCTGAACGCTTGTAATAAGTATAATTCAAAAAAAAATAATTCTCCGGTAACGGAAAAAATTGAAAACT
>JAAFHB010000297.1 GCA_010906965.1 Mariniphaga sp.
CTTAGAAGAGGGATTTCTTGCTGGTTTTCAAGCTTTAATTTTAAAATATATAGGCTTGCCATCAATACCAAAGCCATGTGGTGCTGCCATGCTAGTCGGAAGACCACTTTGCTTCTTTTGCATTCGCAATAATTTGTCCGACTCTCGCAATGTCGCATTGTTTACCGCAGATGCACTCCATTTGCTGACAGACAAAAAATGGATGTATCGCTTATAATCTGAATCCTCTACTTCTTCTACCATTCGTTCCATATTGCCATGACCTTTTTCGCACCGTAACAGACCCGCTAAGTACTCGATCGCTGTGTGCGTACTACTCATTCTGTACACACTAAATAATCCCGTATATACGCTCTCAGTCAGCGTATTAACGTTTTTAAAACTCAATTTACCGAATTGAATCTCATCAAACAAATTTTTTTTCTCTGCTCGTTTTGGCTTCATTGTCAAAATGATCAGAGAGGATTAATAATGACTTAAATATACTAATAATCAATCATATAAACAATTTTTTAAGCGTTTTTTATTTTAGTAAAGTAGAACTATATGCGTGCGTGAATCCTTTCTTCTGATAAAAGGTTATATGCAGCCATTAAAGATTATCTTTTAAAACAGTACTAATGTCTTCATTCGTTTTTAATTCGGAAAAATTAAATATCTTTGCCTCCTGAGTTTTTTGAGTATTTAATATAATTCAATACAGATAATTAAACCGTTTATCCAATGCAGAATAGAGGACTGATTCGGCTTTTAGCCATTGCGTTAGCCTTAGTATGTTTTTACCAGCTTTATTTCACCTTTAAGACCTACAAGGTTGAGAGAGATGCAAAAGCTTATGGTATGACACAGGCAAAACTGAAAAATGTTGGCGCTACATCATTGCAAATAGAGGCGCTTGCTCCGAAGCTGGAGGCGTTATACCTTGACTCGATTGCAAGCCAACCCGTTTACAATTTCTTCGGTTTGCGCAAATACACTTATCGCGAAGTGGGCGAATACGCCATTCCTCTGGGTCTTGACCTTAAGGGGGGTATGAACGTTACCCTCGAGATTTCGGTTGTTGATCTTGTAAGAGCCATGTCGGGTAACAGTACCGATTCCACTTTTACAGCTGCAATCAAACTGGCGCAACAAAACCAAAAAAACAGCCAGGAGGATTTTGTCTCTTTGTTTGGCAAGGCATTCGAAAAGGTTGATCCCAATGCAAAACTCGCTGCCATCTTCAATACACTCGATTTACGGGATAAAGTAAACTTTAACTCTTCCAATTCCGATGTTCTGAAGGTTATTCGTACTGAAACCAATGCGGCAGTTGATAACTCATTCCAGATTCTTCGCACACGTATCGACCGTTTCGGTGTTGCACAGCCAAATATTCAGCAGTTGCAGACGAAAGGACGTATCCTTATTGAACTTCCCGGAGTGAAGGATCCAAAACGTGTAAGAAAATTGTTGCAGGGAACTGCAAATCTTGAATTTTGGGAAACTCACGAAAACAGCGAAGTTTATCCTTTTCTGCTCGAAGCTAACACGCGTCTTCGCGAGGTTAATGCGCTGGCAAAAGCTGGTATAAGTAGTGTTAAAGATACTTCCAAACTTGTTAGTGCTTCTGATTCTACAAAAGCAAGTGACCTGTTGGCAGAAATTAAAAAGCAAGGTAAAGATTCGTTAGCAGCCGGTACGGCAGATGATATTGCAAAGAACTTCCCGCTTTTCGCTGTTTTGTCACCCAATACATCGCGTGATGGTCAGATTGGCCGGGGACCGGTTGTTGGTTATGCACATAGCAAAGATACAGCCGCTGTAAGTGAATACCTGAATATGCAGCAGATCAAGTCTATTTTCCCAAGGACGATGTTGTTCAGATGGACAGCTCAGCCTACCGAGAAGGAAGGTAATTTTTTCCAACTGATCGCTTTAAAGGTAACTAACCGCGATGGTCGTGCACCTCTTGACGGAGATGCTGTTGTTGATGCCCGCCAGGACTTTGGACAGAACAAGGCTTCAAGCGTGGTTGATATGAATATGAATAACGAGGGTGCTAAAATCTGGCAGCGCATGACCCGCGAAAATGTGGGTAGAAGTGTTGCCGTAGTTCTCGATAATTACGTACAGTCTTTCCCAACCGTTCAGGGTGAAATTCCTAATGGTCGGACTGAGATATCAGGAAACTTCAGCGTTGAAGAAGCGAAGGACCTTGCAAACATGTTGAAATCGGGTAAAATGCCTGCTTCGGCACGTATTGTTCAGGAAGAAATAGTAGGGCCTACACTTGGACAGGAATCAATTCAGAGTGGTATGTTCTCGTTTATTGCTGCCTTTATGCTTGTTCTTCTTTACATGTTGTTTTTCTACAGTAAAGATGCCGGTTATGCTGCAAATGTGGCTTTGATTGTCAACTTGTTCTTCCTGATTGGTATCCTAGCTTGTTTAGGTGCCGTTCTTACCCTTCCCGGTATCGCAGGTATTGTGCTCACAATGGGTATGGCTGTTGATGCAAACGTATTGATTTACGAACGTATTGAAGAGGAGGTTCGGGCTGGAAAAGGCATCCGGCTTGCAATTCATGATGGTTTTAGCAATGCTTATTCAGCTATTATCGACGGACAGGTAACTACATTGCTTACTGGTATTGTACTCTATATGTTTGGTTCAGGACCAATCAAAGGTTTTGCTACTACATTGATTATTGGTATTATCACATCGCTTTTCACTTCGATATTTATTACACGTCTGATCTTCGAACGCTGGTTGGATAAAAATAAGAAAATCACCTTTGTTACCAGCTATTCGAAAGAGTGGTTGCGTCATACTGCAGTTCCATTTATTCAGAGCCGTAAGATTTTCTATGTTTTCTCAGGAACATTGATTCTTATATCAATCTTTGCGTTGACCTTTAAAGGATTGAATTATTCAATTGACTTCAAAGGGGGACGTACTTATGTTGTTCGTTTCGATAAAGATGTTCAGGTTGAAGCGATTGCAAAAGCATTGGCTCCGGAATTTGGTACTGCTCCTGAAGTAAAAACTTATGGCGGTAATAACCAGGTTCGTATTACAACAGACTTCCGGATTGCAGAAGAAGGTGAAGCGATTGATGCACAGATTGAAGAAGGTCTTTACAAGGGATTAAAACCATTTTTGGCAGACAATGTGACTCAGGATAAATTCCTTGACACCTACAGGCTTAGTTCACAGAAAGTCGGTCCTACCATCTCCGACGATATTAAAAAAGATGCCGTTTTAGCAATTGTATTTGCCTTGATGATTATCTTCATTTATATCGCGCTTCGTTTCCGGAATTTGGCGATGGGTCTTGGCGGTTTGGTCTCGCTTGCGCATGATGCGATTATTCTGCTTGGAACTTATGCGTTGTTAGATGGTTATCTGTCTTTTTCGCTCTCTGTCGATCAGTCGTTTATCGCAGCTATTCTTACAGTGTTGGGTTACTCGATCAATGACACAGTAATCGTCTTTGACCGTATTCGTGAGTACCTGCACCTGCATCCAAAACAGAATACAACTAAAACATACAATGATGCAATGAACAGTACGCTACGTCGTACATTCAGTACCTCGCTGACTACATTGATTGTTTTGGTCGCTATCTTCATGTTTGGAGGAACCTCAATTAAGGGATTCATCTTCGCCATGATGTTTGGTATTTTTATCGGTACTTATTCATCGGTTTTCGTAGCTACTCCAATTGCTTTTGATTCCTTGCACAAGAAAAAAAGAATTTTAGAAGAAAAGAAATAACTTTTTATCCTATTTAAAGAACCCGGTACTGTTAAAGTGCCGGGTTTTTTTATGAAAAATCGTCATTCGTTGTTCAAAATTGTATCTTTGTAAAAAAGCAAATCAATATGGAACATATAGTACTCTTTCTCAGTGGTGGTGAAATAATGGTTGTGGTTTTTTTCGCGTTACTATTCTTTGGTGCGGATGCTATTCCGGGATTGGCGCGCACTGTAGGAAAGGGGATGCGCGAATTTAATAAAGCCACTTCCGATCTTAAAAGCGAATTTGAAAATCACACCGCTGATATCAAACAGGATTTTAATAAGTTGACCGATAAAATTGAAAATGGCACTTCAGAAGTTAAGCGGAAAATTGAAGATGAACTGAAGGATTAATTTACAATTACTATTTTACACGTTTATTCCAGATAGATGCTTAAAGCCGAGTTACTTGTTAAATCGTTTGGTGACCTTCAGGTTTTGAAAGGGATCTCACTTCATGTGTCAAAGGGAGAGATTGTCTCAATTGTCGGAGCGAGTGGGGCAGGGAAGACTACTTTGCTTCAGATTTTGGGAACATTGGGCAAGCCTGATTCCGGCAAGGTCTGGATCAATCAGAAAGATGTTTTTGCATCGAATGAGAATGAACTTTCCCGCTTCAGAAATAAAGAAATTGGCTTTGTATTTCAGTTTCATCATTTATTACCTGAATTTTCGGCTTTCGAAAACGTCTGTATTCCTGGTTATATTGCCCGGAGAAACCGGAAAGAGGTTGAATCAAGGGCAAAAGAGTTACTTCAAATTCTTGAACTGACCGATCGCCTCGATCATCGGCCGTCACAGCTTTCAGGTGGAGAAAAACAGCGGGTTGCCGTTGCCAGGGCGCTGATCAACAATCCCGCAATTATCTTAGCCGATGAGCCTTCCGGAAATCTTGATTCTCATAATCAGGAGGAACTTTACCGCCTCTTTTTCGACCTTCGCGAAAAATTCGGACAGACCTTTATCATTGTAACCCACGACGAACATTTTGCCGGTATGTCTGACCGAATGATCCATATCAGGGATGGAGTGGTTGAGGTTTAATGGTAAATCGTTTTGCTTTTTAGTCATTGTTTTTACAACTGCCTGTATTTATGTTTCCTGCCGAATTAAAAAATTTCCTCGACGAAAAATATAATCGGTTCAATTGCGTGAACTTTATTGAGGTTGATCCGATTTCAATTCCACATCAGTTTTCGCGCAAGGAAGATATTGAGATTGCCGGGTTTCTTTCTGCTACTATTGCCTGGGGTCAACGACCGACCATCATCCGTAATGCCAATAAACTGATTCAATTGATGGATGGCGAACCATTTGAATTTCTGACCAGAACTGCGGTTGAAGATGCGGAGCGTTTCGAATCATTTGTTCACCGGACCTTCAACGGAACCGATTGTTTTTATTTCATGGGTGCACTTTCATCGATTTATCGTGAACACGGGGGGCTTGAAAAGCTTTTTTCTGATGGCTTTTCCATTGATGGAACCGCGAAATCAGCGATCATCCACTTTCGCGAAACGTTTCTTTCTTTCGATCCGCAGCACCGAACCGAAAAACATATAGCAAATCCGGACAAAGGTTCGTCTGCGAAACGTATCAATATGTTTCTGCGTTGGATGGTTCGCCCATCAAATTGCAGGGTCGATTTTGGTCTTTGGAGTTCAATTCCTGCATCAGCCTTGATGATGCCTTTGGATGTCCATTCAGGAAGTGTGGCGCGGAAACTGGGATTACTTCAGCGGACTCAAAACGACTGGCAGGCGGTAGAAGAGCTCACTGCCAATTTGCGGG
>JAAFHB010000298.1 GCA_010906965.1 Mariniphaga sp.
CACAATTAAACCAATTCATTATGGAAACATTAAAGTTTAAAACCAATGTAAATTGCGGCGGATGCATCGCAACTGTAACACCTTATTTGAACAAAGTAAATGGAATCATTAACTGGAAAGTCGATACGACTACCCCGGCAAAGATCATGACCGTTGAAATCGAAAATACGAATGCCGATGCAGTTATTGCAGCTATGAAAGAAGCGGGTTATAAGGCAGACCTGATTTAAACATCACAGAAGCCTTTCCCTTCCACCTTTCATGTAATTTTTATACTTTCAGCCGCGTTCTGAAATCGGAGATGGTTGACTGACAGTGCCGATGGAGGGTTGAAAGAAAGATCAGGCATAAGCCGGTTAATCTGATCGTTTTTCCACTACTTTTGTCCGATTATTTTTAGACGAATTTATGAGACTGTTGATATTGCTTTTCCCCTTATTGTTTTTGGGTCCGGGAATGACTTTAAACTCATTCAGAGAGAAGCAGATGAATTTTACAAGGGTTAGGGAAGCCTATGGTGCGAAAGAGAAAATTGTTGATAAAATGCTTGCCGGGCATTCAATTTCTCACAACACCTTAAGGATTTACCTCCGTGTTTTCAAATCAGAAAAAAAGGTTGAGTTATGGGCTAAAAACACTGCCGACTCTGTTTTTGTGCTTGTCAAGGAATTCTCCATCTGCGATCTTTCGGGCTCTGATGGACCGAAGAGGCGATCTCATGATTTACAGGTTCCGGAAGGGTTTTACCATATCTCTAAACTGAATCCTTACAGCAAGTACTATTTATCGATGGAGATCAACTATCCAAATGCCTCCGACAGTATCAGGGGTGTTCGTGGCCGTCTGGGAAATGAAATATATATTCATGGTTCCTGCCTCTCATCGGGATGCCTTGCAATGACAGATGACAAGATTAAGGAACTATTCGTTTATTGTATTGAAGCTTACAACAGCGGCCAGGAAGAGATCAATTTGACCATGTTCCCGGCTCATCTGAACGATGCAAATTATTCAAGATTAAAATCCAGGTATAGTAAGGACAAGGATAAAATCAGCTTATGGGCAGACCTCAAAAAGAGTTACGATCTGTTTAATCAGACCAAAGTGCAACCGAAAGTAAAGTTCCTGAAGGACGGAACCCATGAAGTGAATTGAAATTTACTTCACGGCAGTTTCTTTTTCCCATTCCCATCTTGAAATACCACCCCAGTTGATGTACCTTTTATATCCTGCCTTTTTTAGTTTTTTTGATACTATTTTAGCCATGCCGCCCACTGTACAGTAGATAATCAAATAATTGTCTTTCGGTATTTCATTTAACCTGCTCATTATATTTGCGGAAGGAAAAGATTTGGCCGTAGGAATGTGGCCATTCAAATAGGCTTTTTCAGATCTCACATCGATAATCCATATTGAATCGACCGGATTATCAACGAGTTTTTTCAACTCCATTGGTTCAATATACTTCCTTAATACCTTACCTTCTGCTCCCGCTTTACCAACAAATACCGACTGTCCGGCAGCAACATTAATAAGTACGGTGCACAAAACTACCGTGATAAGTGTGATTTTTGAAATGCGTTTTACGTTTTTGATTTCCATATCTACTAATCTTGTTAGTCTTTACCGGTTAATCATTTTTGCACTGCCTGCCGAATAGCGGTCGCCCTGTACCGCAATTTTTGATGAAGCGGTATTAATGTCCTGAAGCTCGTCAGCCGTGAATTCGATTGCAATGGCTCCAAGATTTTCGTGTAAACGGTGCAGTTTTGTAGTGCCCGGAATTGGAACAATCCATGGTTTTTGCACCATCAACCAGGCCAGCGCAATTTGTGCCGGTGTAGCATTTTTCTGAACAGCGATTTGACGAATAAAATCAACAAAAGCAAGATTTGCCTTTATATTTTCAGGTGATAACCTTGGAATTGTGCTACGAAAATCTGTTTTATCAAATGTGGTGTTTTCATCCATTTTCCCCGTAAGGAAACCTTTGCCAAGCGGACTATACGGAACAAGCCCGATTCCCAGTTCTTCAAGTAAAGGGATGATTTCGGCTTCAGGTTCTCTCCACCACAGCGAGTACTCACTCTGAAGCGCTGTAACCGGCTGAACAGCATTAGCAAGACGGATGTTTTTAACACCTGCTTCTGATAGTCCGAAGTGTTTTACTTTTCCTTCCTTAATCAGGTCTTTAACGGCACCAGCCACATCTTCGATCGGAACATTCGGGTCAACCCGGTGCTGGTAAAAAAGGTCGATGGCATCAATCCGAAGTCGTTTCAGTGATTCCTCTGCCACTTTCTTAATATGCGCTGGTTTGCTGTTGAGTCCCGTATTTACACCATCCTGAAAATTAAATCCGAATTTAGTAGCAATCGCCACTTTGCCTTTGAATGGTTCGAGGGCTTTGCCAACCAGCTCTTCATTGATGTATGGTCCATACACTTCAGCCGTATCAAAAAAGGTAACTCCACTTTCAACGGCCGACCTGATCAGGGCAATCATCTCCGTTTCATCGGAAATTGTTCCGTAACCAAAACTCATTCCCATGCAGCCGAGTCCTATTGCTGAAACTTCAAGACCACTATTCCCTAATTTGCGTTTTTGAATTTTAGAATCCATTGTCATACGTTTTAAATGATCGTACAAATATAAATATGAAACATGCCGGATAATAACTAAAACGAAACAAGAACTTACGAAAATCAAACATCTCTGATTAAAACTTGACTTAGTTTTAATCAGAGATGTCCAATCCGGAACCTCGTGTTCCAGACTTATTATTTATTTAACGGTGACTTCCAGATTAAATGCTTTTAATCCTTCAGCGGTTGCTCTTATGTTGATTTTCCCTGGCGTAGTTTCCGGACGTACAATGGCCAGACAAACGCCCATAAATGTTTTCCTTTCGGGTTGCTGAAAGCTGGCAAGATCAGTCGGACTTCCATTTCCAACTCCGGCCAGTTTACCTTGTCCGGAGATTTCATATTTCACCTTCACTTCATCTGCATAAGGAATTACATTTCCATCAGCATCAACAACCTCTGTTTTAATGTATGCGAGATCGTTGCGGCTGGCCCTGATCACGCTTCTGTCGGCTGTTAATCTGATCGCCACGGGTGCACCTACTGTTTTTATCTTCTGCGAAGCTGTTTCTTTTCCGTTGTCGTAACAGCGGGCAACGAGTGTTCCTGATTCATAAGGCACTTCGAATGTGGCAGTAATTGAGTTCTCTCCGTCAACTGCCTGTTCACCGATGACCTTACCATTAAGCTCAAGCTTCACCAGTTTACTGCGCGTGTAAACATGCACCTGCAATTTTTCTTTTTCGTGTCCCGGCCAGCTCCAGCTTTTCAATTCATCGGGCCAGCCCCATTGACTTACAATTTCTTTCATGCCCGCAGGAATCGGACGATGCACAAGCATTTCAACCGGACTTTTCCGCCATACCACAAGCTGGTAAGAATACCTGGGTTTCATGCTGCCAATAAGATCAATGTCGCCTTGATAATCATTAAATATCGGCCATGAATTCCTGCTGAAAAACGCACCCATTCCATCACCTTTCTTAGCATCAGGTTTTTTAGGAACATCAGGAATAAGCCTTGCAACTCCGACACCGGCTTCGCCCAGGTAATCCATCACAACCCAGGAAAAATTGCCAATCGCATAGGGAAACTTTTCAACCATCGTCCAGTTTTCGAGAGAATACAGCGGTTATTTTGCGTCTTTCCAACAACCTTTCCCGAAGAATCAATAATTTCAACTTTCCTTATTTCACACATAAAGAATCAATTTACAAACTATGAAATTAATTTCGTAAATAAAGTTATATTTACTAGCTTCTTAAAATGAGAAGTAATACCTTTATCGTGCAAACTATATTGTCTTCACATCATGAATAATTTGAAAACCTTGAGAGTGTGAAGTTATTAGCATCTGCTTTCTAAAATCGAAATTATTTAAAGACAAACAATATGAAACGATACAGTGGGTTATTACTATTATTCTGTGTTTTGCTGGTTAGCTTCGCCTGCAAGAAAGATCCTTTCGATGCCAACTCGGGTTCTTTCACAGATAAAAGAGATAATCATTCTTATAAATGGGTGAAAATTGGCGATCAAATTTGGATGGCTGAGAACATGGCCTACATGCCTTATATTTGTGGCCCCGATGCCCAATGCGGTATTTATGTATATGATTATCAGGGAACAGGTTCGGCAAGTGTTAACTACAGCGCTTATGGCTGCCTCTACAATTGGAAAACTGCCCTGACGATTTGCCCCGAAGGGTGGCATTTACCTTCGGATGCGGAATGGATGAAACTCGAACTTTTTCTGGGAATGAAAATTGAAGATTTGAACAGAACTGATATTCGAGGGATAGGTGTTAATGTTGGAGGTAAGCTAAAAGGAACTGGGACACTCCACTGGATTGATCCAAATACTGGTGCCACCAATGAAAGTGGATTCTCTGGTTTACCAGGCGGTTGTTTTGAAATTAATAGATTTCATTCTATTGGAATTACTGGGTATTTTTGGTCTGCAGATGCAATTAATCTAAAAGTAACTTGTAGATTTTTAAGTAATGCAAATGGGTTGTTCGCTAGAGACTTTTTTGAAAAAACAATGGGACTTTCTGTAAGATGTGTGAAAAATTAAATTACAAAACATAAGAAAATCATGAGGAAATTAGTATTTGTATCTTTTCTAATTCTTTCCTTAAAATCGCATTCACAACCAGCAACTTTTTCTTGGTATAGTAAACAACTAACAAAACCAAATTACATATCCCTAGCCAAGGATCAGGGTGAACAGGGTCCATGTGCGATTTTTGCGGCTGTTGCTGCCATTGAAGCATTAAGCCATATTTATTATAACAAACCATTTCCGTATAATTTATCCTGCCTTGACCTTTCAGAAGCTGAAATGTATTCTATTTGTTCCGGATATGGTAGGCTTGAAGGTGCTGCAAATGCTTGGGAAACATTTAACTATAGTACTGCAAACGGCATAATTGATGAAGCGTGTTTTCCTTATCCATCGGCATCTTCATATTTTCGTGATCCATGTACTAAATGTTCCACTCCATCACAAAAAGTAAAAGTACCAGGTTGGGAGGCGTTATTTTTTAGTTCAGATCAAAATCAGCAATTAAAACGTGCAATTATCGATTATGGACCAATAATTGTAAGTATGCAGAATGTCGGGGGCATTTTACATCCCAATAAAGGATGCGCAAGTTGTGGTCATACCGTTTTGATAATTGGTTGGGATGATGAATTAGGGTGGCACTTCAAAGATAGTTGGCCTGGAGATAATCAGATTTACTTCAGTAACATTGACATTTTTGATGTAAATCGTAGCAGTAGGTTTTATAGAGCCAAATACGAATACGGTGGAAAAGTTATTTCCTGTACGGGTAGCGATTGCTCTATTTTTTCGAGCCGTAGTTGCGTTGACAATGATGGCGATGGGTTTTATAACTGGGGCATTGGTGCAAAACCAAGCGGGTTTATTGGCCCATGTAAAATGGATTTTAA
>JAAFHB010000299.1 GCA_010906965.1 Mariniphaga sp.
CGGAGAAAGGCAACATGCTGAACAGAAGAAGGTGAAGGTTCAAAGTAGTGGACAACCAACTGTTCGAAGGAGATCGCACACTTTTGAATATGAATGGAATGTAGTTGATTCGAAAAAATGGGGAAATGAAAATCACAAACGGCACAATTCGTTTTTTTAACCTGCAATGAATCGCCAGCATAGACGCGATAAACAGTTTCTTCACTGTGATGGTGAAGAAACTGAATTGCCGTGGGATAAACAAATAAACACAGCAGAAGGAGGTACTGAATATTTTTAGTGATATATTTCAAAAGTCACGAATCGTTTATAAACTTACAACCATCATAACAAAATTATACAACTAAAAGTTTTTCACCGCTAAAGGGTCAGCTGCAACGAAAACATGATCCCGAGTTTTACTTTCTGAGATTCGTTGTAGTTGTATCGCCATACTGCATCAACCCTTATTATCTTAAAAATATTTTCAATTCCTGCCGAAAACTCGGTATAAGGAGTGCTTCTCAAACCTGTCATTCCTGCAGGAAAAACTAAAGAGGTATGCTTTGTTTCATCGTAACTTCCAACCAATGTTCTGACGCCAATAACTTCTCTCCATTTCAGACGTCGGAACAATGGAACTTTATTCAGAAAGAATCCCTGGAAATGGTGTTCAAGGAAAAGACTGGCATAAGTGTCGCTTACAAATTCCTGGTAATTCATCAGGTTAAAAGCATATAAATCGAAGGCATACGTCTCGTTTCCCTCATGAATCTTCATCAGCGGAAATGGAACATCTCCCCAAATCTTGCCTGCCTGAAAATAATAGGTCAAATAACCAAAAGGGTTTAACTTGATTCTATCCGAAAGGTTAAAATCGAGTTTCAGGTATTCGTAATCGTTTCCTAAAAATCCTTTTAATCCGGCGGTAACGCCAACATTGATGACCGGATCGTAATTTCCAAAAGTGTTTCTTTCAAACCCATCCTGAACAAAATTTGTTCCTGGTGAATAACGTGTATTGAGTTTGATTTCTCCGGTTCGAATGGAGGATATTGAATCTCCAGCGGAACTAATAAATGGAACGTAAGGTCCAGAAAAAATATGAGTTGAAGTAACCGAAAGCTGATTCGAGAACCCATTAATCCACTCTTTATCAAAAGTTGCCTCCACCCGATCAATCATATTCAGCTTTGTATTGGGATTCTTGCTGAGTACCGAAGTCAGGATGTTATCCTCCATCAAAGCATTCGAACTTTTACCAAGTAATTCATAATCGTGCTGACCCTGCAACGATATCTTTGAGGTTGGTTTCTTCGAAAAAAAGTATTCGAGGCCACCGCCATATTTAAAATCTTCGTCCTTAAAACCATAGGCTCCATAACCATTCAGTCTAAGGTTTGGATTGAATTTTGAGGTTGTACGCCCGCCTAATCTTACTCTCGAGCCTTCAACCTTGTTCGAACTATAAAGGTAATAATAGGGTCCGAGCTCAACTTTTCCAAGATCACGATATCCATAATAGAACATATACAAATACTCAACAACTGTCTTATAAAGAGGAACATTCTTTACCAAATCTACCATTTCGTAAATCCCGGCCTCTCTTTTCTGCAACTCAATCGGACGTGCACTTTCCCAGAAAATTTCATCTTTTTTAACCGCATCCTTACTCACAACAATTTCATCCTTCTTCTTAATAGCAACAGGAAGTGTATCCTCAAAAATAAAATCCTGGTAAACATTGGTCTTGCGACCCATAAAACCCATTTTCTCCGAATCTTTATCTTTTTGGATATCTAGATCCGTAATTAAAAGTTCATTTCGGGGAACCCATCTATCATCCTTCTTTTGATACTCGATGGAATACTGAAGATTATTCAGGAAGTTAATATTTGCTTTTTCCGAAAGTTGCATTTCGACTTTGGTCACTGCAAAACTCTCGTCTTCGACCCAAAACTTACCCCTGAAAGTCGGTTCCTGCGGCAGCCTTGGCTTGAAAGAGATTTCGTAAATCTTTCGGCCGTTTAGCATTGTGCTGTCGCGCAGATAGTAATTATAAAACTGTAATCCCAGCGAATTCAGCGGCGATATAAGCCCAATATCCGAAACCATAATATAGTTGTCGTAAGGATTCACCCCTTCATACATTTTCCCGGTAAACTGCGTAATCATATCGGAAGTCATTCCTGAAACTTTGTTTGCAACGATCTCTTCACGATTGGCATTTGTAACACTGTTGTGATAATAATTGGAAACAGTTTCCGTGAAAAAAACTGGCAGGAAAGTTTTACCCTCAATTTCAAGAGAGTCGATGTATGCAAATACAAAGGAAAATTGCTTTATAAGCTTTTTTTTACGAAGCGCCTCTTTTACATTTTTGATGTCGATTTCCGTCTTGCTGTATAACTTCGATCGCCATGAAGGAAAATCGGAAGGATTATTCTCCTTTTTGCGGTCAATAATTTTACGGAATAGCGGAATAGCCGGATTTTCACCAGGTCGTACAGAAATCTCAGCCAATGAAACAATGTCCTCAACCAGCTCAATATCAAGTTTATTTACCTGATTAGGCTTAATTGTAAAAACCTGCTTTTTGTACCCAACAGCTGTAAATTCGATGATGGAAGCGGGCTTGACGGAACTTAAATTATAGTTTCCATTAAGGTCGGACATGGTCCCCGTGTAGGTTCCCTTGAAAACAATGCTTACATAGGGAATTGGATTATTTGAACCTGCTTCTGAGATTTTCCCCGAAATCTCTGTTTTCTGGGCTGTAACGATATTAGCAGAAAACACTAATAAGATAGTTATCAGGCCTATAAATTTATTCATCGATACTAATTAATCCGGAAATAAATATTTCCATGTTTACTATATATTAAAATGGCACCTATTCTGCACAATCCTTAAGAAAGGGCTAGAATTAAAAACACATATTTAATAGACAACAAACATACAAGGAAGTTGCTTTATCAAATCCACAAAATTTCAGGATATGATAACATTATTAATTATTTAACATAGCGTTAACTTTTAAGATAAACCAGGAGGTGCGAGATATTACTCCTTAATTAACTCCTTCTGAAGCTGTTCCAATGATTTTCCTTTTGTTTCAGGATAGAAAAAAAGTACTACGAAAAACTGTACTATCATCATCACACCAAAGAAGACAAAAGGAACACCACCCGATTTTGCTGCGATAACCGGAAAACTCCACGAGACGATCGCTGCCATTGCCCAATGGGTAAAACTCCCCAGAGCCTGCCCTTTAGACCTTACGGAATTCGGGAATACTTCACTGATATAAACCCAAATAACAGCACCTTGCGAAAAACCAAAGAATGCGATATAGCCCACAAGAAGGTAAACAAGCAGGTATTGGTAGCTATTGGTAAAGAAAATCAATGAGACACCTGCCATGCAAACCGCCGTTCCGACTGAACCCACCAATAAAAGGGTTTTACGCCCCACCTTGTCGATGATTGACATTGCTATCATTGTAAATAACAAATTAGTAGCTCCCACCGCTACTGACTGAAGATCTCCGGAAACCTTATCGAACCCGGCCTGGGCAAAAATATTGTTGAGGTAGTAAAGCAAAGCATTGATTCCTGAAAACTGATTAAATATTGCAATTGAGACTGCAAGAAAAATCGGGAAGGAGAATTTCTTACTGAACAACCGATCGCCTGAATGTTTAGCTGCATCTAATGACTCCTGAATATCATTCATAACCTCATCAATCCGCTCCTCACCCACTCTGATAAGCACTGCCCGGGCTTCTTCGGTAAAACCCATTTTCATTAACCATCGTGGACTGCGTGGAATGAAAAACAAGGCAAAGAAAAAAATAATTGAAGGTAATGCCTGAACTCCGAGCTTCCAGCGCCATTCCACATCACCAAGATCGAACTGGCCAACAATATAATTTGATAAATAAGCCATCAAAATTCCAAAAACCACATTGAATTGGAAAAGCCCCACCAGGCGCCCACGATAAGCAGCCGGTGCTATCTCTGCAATGTACATCGGGCCCACAACAGATACGACGCCTACACCAATTCCACCTAAAAACCTTGCAAACAGAAGGGTTTCCCAGCTAAATGAGAATGCACATCCAAAAGCAGATATAGTATAAAGCACTGCTGTAACAATCAAAACTTTTTTTCGCCCGTAGAGATCAGCAGGCTTACCGACAATAAGGGTTCCGACAATTGTACCTATTAAAGCAATAGCAACCGTAAAGCCCAACCCTGCCTTATCCAGTGAGAAAATACGTTCCAGATCGGCAGTGGTTCCGGCGATTACCGCGGTATCAAAACCGAATAAAAAACCGCCTAAAGCAGCAATCAAAGCAATGATAAAAACCTGATAAGATCTCTTTCTCATAGAGTTTGTTTATTAATTAGTTATTGTTAGTTGACCGAACGATTCGCGCTGAAATCGCTGCTACAATTCAATTGTAATTTGTTTTTCAGTGGTCTCAACCAGATCACCGGGACGTAGCTTTGCGCGTTTGCGTAATTCAACCTCGCCATTTAATTTCACCTCTCCATCTTCCACCATTATTTTTGCATGACCGCCCGATTCGGCAATGTGAAGAAGTTTTAACAACTTGATCAGTTCGATATACTCAGCTCCGTTCAAATTAAATATCATAGTTTTACAAATTAATTTTGTTCAATTTCCAATCGCATTTTTAAAGGTAACGATTCAAATACCAGATCGTAAGAGTGATCAATCATTTCCAGAATCAGCCTTTTCGGCAACGATCCATCCAAAATAATTGTATTCCAATGCTTCTTATTCATGTGGTAACCTGGGATAATCGCCGGATTTGCCTCTCGTAAATCAATTGCCCGGTCAGGATCGCATTTCAGATTCATCGATGGATCGTCATCGAGGTTTATCAAAATAAATATCTTCCCGCCCACCTTAATTACCAACGTGGTATCACCAAACGGAAAACCTTCCTCTACTCCATTTTTGGTGAGACAATAAGCTCTGATCGCTTCAATATCCATGAGAAATATAGGATGTTAATAGAATGACCAAAATTAAAAAATTCTGTTAAAGATTCGACTAATTGACCGGAGGAATAAATGCACCCGGGAAATGAGTCAATTCATAATTGACATCATCCGAAAAAATGATGGAGACAACATCGAAACGAGTCTCTAAATCGATCTTCCGCAGGTTAAGCCATGCATCTGCTACCTCAACAAGATTGCGGATTTTACGGGTTGAAACCGCTTCCCATGGCTCTTCAAAATAATCGCCCTCACGAGTTTTAACCTCCACGATTACAATCTCATTACCTTGCTGTGCAATAATATCGATCTCCTTATGATCATATCTCCAGTTGCATTCCAAAATTTGATATCCTTCCTTTTTAAGGTAACCGACGGCTATCTTTTCACCTTTAATCCCAAGTTCATCTGGTGGTATCATCAGTTTGGTGTCTTACAATGATTTAATAATTACCTTATTTTCTGAAACATCTAATGAGATTCTGCTACCAAGCAGCAACGGATAATTAGGC
>JAAFHB010000300.1 GCA_010906965.1 Mariniphaga sp.
ACCTGGCGCTCCGCTCTGATTCGTTACTTTCACCCCGGAAGCCCTGCCACGTAGTGTTTGTCCAACAGTCTGAACAGCCATATCATTAATAGTCTCTGAACGAATTGAGGATACAGCTCCAGTTAGGTCACTTTTTTTCATTGTTCCATACCCAATGGCCACAACCTCTTCAATACCAACAGCCTCTTCAGCTAAGGTGACATTGATAGCCGTTTTGTTTCCTACTACAATTTCCTGCATTTTCATCCCTACAAACGAAAATTGCAAAGTTGCATTTTCGGGAACATTTGAAAGCGAATAAGTCCCGTTATTATCGGTAATTACTCCGGTTGTGGTTCCTTTTACGACAACGGAAACACCGGGGAGTGAAGCACCGGATGAGTCGGTGACTTTACCTAAAATGACTTTTTGTTGTTGAGCTACAGTTTTTAGCTCACTTAATGAACTAATTGCAATATACCTGTCAACTATTTTGTAACCCAATCCGGTATCCTTTAATAAATCATCCAGAATATCGGTAACAGTCGCATTCTTAAAATCGGCGTTTACTTTCTTATCCAGCAGGGTTTGATTATATTTTACTACCACATAATACCCGCTTTCCTTTTCCAAACGCTCAATAATCTCTCTAAATGAGACGTTTTCCATCGAAAGATTGATCTTGATGGTTTGTCCATACGAATTAGCGAACGCATGGAAGCTCAAAACGAGCACCAATACAGCAGCAATTTTCATAATTCTTAAAATTTTTCCAATATTCCGAAACAAGGGAATATCAGCTCCGTTTTTTTTCATAAATTTGAAATGTTTTTGGTGAATAATTAATCCTTTAACCGAAGGTTTTATTTATCATGTACATACCGGTCAATTATTTTTCCGGTAGAGATCATCAGTCTGAAAATATGTCCAGTATTTTCGGACTGATTTTTTTTTATTAAGGCGATTTGTTTTTCATAATTTGGAAGTTTAGTTAATATTTAATTTGTTTCAATTCATTTAATACCAGTATATTAGTGTTGGTTTATCCGGACTTGCAGTGATTTTATATTTTAGCGATGAGGTTAATTGCAGCACAACCAATATTTGGTCAATTGGTTTGTTTTTCATAATTGTGCCAAAATAAGCTTCTTCGCCTAATTTCGGATTTTTAATAACGATTTTTACATTGTACCAACGCTCAATCTTTCGGGCGATATCTTTCAGCTTTTCGTTTCTAAACGTGATCAATCCCTCTTTCCATGATGTATATATTTCGGTATTGACATTACTGACAATTACATTAGGGTGGAGAGAATTGAAGTGGGCATTTTGACCTGGTTCAAGCAGAAGAAGTTCCTGGTTGCTCTTGTTCATCACGCCAAGACTTCCTTCAATTAACGTTGTATTCACCAAATTCTCATCAGTATAGGCTTCAATATTGAACGATGTACCATGAACCTTAAAATTAAGCAGTGAGGTCTGAACAACAAAAGGATGTTCTTGATCTTTAGTAACATCAAAATAAGCTTCTCCATTCAGGCTTACGAAACGCTCACCACGTGAAAAATTTCCATTGTAGGTTAAGGAGCTGCCAGAGTTCAGCATCACCTTTGTTCCGTCGGGCAGTTCAACATTGGTCATCTGTCCCAAAGGGGCAACAATAGAGGTGCATTTTTGATAAACCAGCTTTTCTTTATCTATTCCCAATCCAATGTACTGCAATGCTATACCGGCTCCAAAGACAATTAAAAGTATTGCAGCGTATTTGGCAATTTTTAAATACGTTTTAAAAAGCTTTTGCTTTTTAAAACGGGGAACAAATAAAAACCTCCACGCATGAGACTCATTTTCGTTGCCTTTTGCTGTTAAAGCCCAGACTTTTTTATAGCTGATAAACTCTTTTCTGTTTTCAGGTGCAGCTTCGATCCATTTAAAAACTTCTGCGACCTCCGTTTCCGAAGTTTCACCGCGTAAATATTTATTGACAATTTGATAATCCATGATTAGTTGTATTCAGTAATAGGTACACCCATACGGGAAATAACCCTATATGGATTTTGAAAAAAAAATACAAAAATAAATGATGAATGGCAATCGTATGCAAATCAGATATTGCCCAAAATAAGCTGGACTAAAATTGCAGGTAAATATTCAGCCAGTTTAACCCTTAAGCTTTTTAACGCCCGTGTCATATTTGCTTCAACCGATTTAATCGAAATATCGAGTTCCTCAGCTATTTCACTATTCTTTTTACCATCAAACCGGCTCAACATAAAAACAAGCCGACACTTTTCGGGTAATTCGGCGATCGACTGATCGATTATTTTTTCAAGTTCATTTAGCTCCAGCTGATCAAAATCAAATGAATCAAGAATTTCACGATTTAATTCTCCTTCTTTCATCTGAAGTAGCTGATCGTGATATCTGCTAATGACTTTTTGATGCCTGATAGAATTTAAACAACCAGTTTTTGCAGAAGTATATAAGAATGAACGTATTCCATTGATTGATTCAATTTTTTCCCTGTTAAGCCATAATTTTACAAATGTATCCTGTGCCAGACTCTTTGCAACATCTTTATCGCCAATGAATTGCTGACAAAAGCCAACAATCCGGTTGTATTCAGTCTTAAATACCTTTTCAAAAGCAGAATCATTGCCTTCCTTAAAAAGTTGAAGAAAGTAATCGTCATATTGAATAGGTGCAGTTCCCATTATTAACTTGTCGTTAGTTGGGCACAAATATGATGATTTAATGAATAGAAATAAAAATTTCTTTGGCAGGAATTAACTTGCATAGTTATTCCAGAATAAGTTCAGCTTTTTCGTAATAATCAAGGTTTGTTAACCAAACTTCAGGTTTCATAGCCTGAAGTTTTCCATCGGTTGATAAAAGCATCACCTGAACCGGTTTTCCTTCCATCGTTTCGTTTACCGGAATGTAAAAAGTAAAGTTTTTATCAGGGTTTCCAAAATGTTCCCAGTTATTATATGGGAAAGCCGGTGCGCGATCAGCAGCGCCAATTATCTTTCCATCAACCACCATCCATACATAAAGACTTCCGTCCTTACAACTGGCAGGTGCTGTGACCGATAGATGCGCTTTCTTACCTATTCCGCTGATTTTGCCTTCGTATTTCCAGCAAAGTTTCGCATCGTTTTCTTTAGTCATTCCAAATAAATTGGATGCTTTCCACAAATCGCGGTTCACCGTTTTATTCTGAAGAAAACCTTCAATTTCAGCAACTTTTACCGGAGATTTTGCCATCCGCAGGTAACGGAAAGTTTTATTCCCAGATAAGTTTACTAACAATTCAGTATTTTTTGATTCAAACTGAACCGATTGCCATGAAGTCAGATCTTCTGAAATTTCAACAACTTCAGGATTAAAATCGACAGGAACTCCTTTGAAAACGATTTTATCCAGAGTTTTGATTTCGCCCAAATCCAACCTGAAAGCTCCATTGTTCTCTTTCATATTCAGGTACTCATATCGCCTCACTTTAAACGATGTTGCTGAGTTACCATCAAAAGCCAGTTTATCCCAGATGCCCTCATTCGAAAAGATGGTGTCTTTGAAAAACTGATCGCGACATTCCTGAACCAGAGGGTATTTGGTTTTGCCAGACCTGTTGAGTTCCCGAACTTCCAGTGCATTATTATCGGTCGCGAACAGGCAAGTCTCCATGTATTTAAATGGATTTTCAGGAAGCTTTTCAAGTTGCGGATTACCCATTTTAGTCAGATAGTTCAAAGCTTGTTTTTTACCTGGAAAGGTGTATGAAATAGAATTACTTTTCAGGAGTGAAGAAATATTTTGCCCATTTAGGCTGGCTTTTGAGAATTTTCGTTGGTTCTCTGACATCGAAAAACTGACTTTTTCACCGGGCAATCCCATCAAACTGACCCGAACGGGCTTTCCGGTTATGTTCTTAGTTACCCGATAATTGACACCTTTTATCAGGAATTCTGGATTTGGTTTTGAAGAAACTTTTATCAAACAGGAACGAAAAGGCAAAACTGTAATATTAACTGTTTCGCCGGATTTATAGCTACCCAGGAAATTTTCGGTGGGATGGTATTGTAAGACTTCGATATCACTGTTACCAGCCAAACCAATTGACTTATCTAGCTGAACGGGTATCTGAACAGGTTGCCAGGTAAGATTTCGCAGTGTAATTAAACGGGTTGAACTATCGCCACGCGAAACGGCAAATTTCCCATATTTTTCTTCTGGAAGTAACATTCCATTCACCAAAATATCGTTGTACAAACGGTGAATATTATAAATCCGGGCCAATTGGGGCAACTCATTGTCGCTCAATAAAAACGGACTACCATAGATTTCGGGCGACATGATCAGGTTCCGGTTAAAGGCCTGAAGAATCAGATCATCGTCCCAGAAATTGAGACCAGTTGACAGGCAAACACCGTGGTCTTCGGTTAAGCGATTCAATTGAGGTGGCAATCCGCGCAACAGATTTCCTTCACGGTGGTGTGGAGCGACATTCTCATTTGTAATATTCACATCCACGCAGGTTTCACGTCCTTCCCACAGAAAAGTGGTCGTTAATTTCCGGGCCTCCTCGTTCAATGTGATACGATGGTTTAGAATGATCAGATCTGGTGAATATTTGCGGCACTCCTGCATCGTTTCGATGAAATATCTCTGATTCTCCGGACTTAAATCGGAGCAACAGGCATCGAACTTGAACAGTGCAAAATGGTAATCTCTACAAAATTTAACAAGCATTTCCTTGCGTTTCATGGCTTCCACTTGCGTTTTCCCATAACCATCAGGTCCAAGCCAAACTCCAAGCCGGCAATCGAACGATTTGGCAAGCTTCACCAAAGGGTCAAATCCGTTTGGAAACCGCTTTTTGAAAAATTCAGTTTCAAGCGAGCCATAAGTTGGCAAACCAAAAGATTGTGCACAATTTGGTCCTTGGTCAATGTCACCGGCATCCATCAGGTAGATATCAAGCTTCATTCCGTATTGATCATGAAGCCATTTAAAGAATTTCAGGTTAGCCTCAATCTTTTTTTCGTTCGAACCATACCAGTTACGGTTAATCCAATCGAAATAAATGGATTTGGAAGGTGTAAATTGATTGATCTTTTGATTGGGATCAGATGAGTTTTGTGCTGAAATATGAGAATTATTGAAGAGACACAGTACCAGAAATGCGAGATTCCGAATATATTTTTTCATTGCAACTAATTTATTCCATTATGAATACTTTACCCGGCTTGTCCGACATCAGAAATTCCAAACTTCCGCCTGCCATTAATTCCTGATGAGTTATATAACCTTTGTCGTATTCTTTTCCGTTTAGAATCACCTTTTCAATGTAAATATTTTGTGGGCTCAAATTCGTAGCTTTAACGGTGAATGCTTTATTATTCTGAAGATTAACAAGCACCTCGGCAAATTGTGGAGTTCCGAAAACATACCTTCCATCAGCCGGATTGACCGGATAAAAACCCATGGCAGAGAAAACATACCAGGCCGACATTTGTCCCATGTCTT
>JAAFHB010000301.1 GCA_010906965.1 Mariniphaga sp.
ATTACTTAGTTCATTATAAACGACTTTAAACAAGACCCCGAAGGTTTTCAATACCTTTAGAGACTTCACCACTTACAATAATGGCTCCTCGTCGCAACTATATCGATTTTCCTAAGCAGGAAAAATAATTTCCTAAGCAAGAAAGCTAACTTTCCTAAGCAAGAAATTTAATTTTCCTAAGCAAGAAATCTAATTTTCCTAAGCAAGAAATTTAATTTCCACGTTAGGAAATCCTTGGTTGTTGGTTTTATCTTCGTTGGTGCATTCACAGCAAGTGTCATTCAAGCATTTTGAACTTATCCTCACCATAAATAACCCTTAGCTGGTGCGGAATTATTTTCAAATTAAAACTACTATTTCCTATCGATTCGCCATCAACTTCACCGGAAATTGGTTTTTCAGCTGTAATTTGGACTTGCTTACCAGTATGCGTCGATACCCGGTAATCACTCACAAAACTTCCGTTATACAATTTCATAAAATTTTTGACAATACCCCAGATACCTAAATTCCGGATAATGGTAATGTGAAAATAGCCATTCACCGGATTCGCATCGGGAACCTGCATCATTCCGCCTCCATTGAATTTTCCAATACCAACACTTGCACTGAATAAATTCGCACTCAATCTTTCACCATCAATTACGACCGAAGTTTGGGTTGCTTTATGATTAAAATAACTCCACAAAAAGCTTTCGATATATACCCTTATTCCAGACAGTCCGTTGTTTTTGAGATTATTGGCGCGTGTTGCTACCATGGCATCGAAACCAAAACCAGCTATATTTACAAAAAACCGGCTGATGTTTCTTTCTTCTTCCTGATATTCAACCAGCCCAACATCCTGAACGACTGTTTTCCCTTTCAGAATAATATCCATCGCCATTTGATAATGGTCGGGAATGCCAAAGGTCCGAATCCAATCATTGCCTGTACCAACAGGCAACATACCTATCACAATATGATCGCATTGGCTGTTTTTCCCGTTGAAAATACCGTTCACTATTTCGTTTAAGGTACCATCGCCACCGGCTACAATAAAATGAGTTTCACCATTAATCGCAAGGTTTTTGGCCTGTTCGAAAGCATGGCCTGCGTATTCAGACTCGTGTAAACAGTATCGTAAACCCGACTGGTTCAGGATGGAAACAATTTTGGCTTTGTCCCGTCTTCCTTTGCCACATCCGGCATGAGGATTGAGAATAACCTGCCAGCTTACAGTACTTTCCACCCTTTTCTGAGTTAAGGTTCGGTGATCGTGAAAAACCGGCTAAGCAAATTCATGTCGTTCACCTCTTTCAATAAAGATTCGATGGTAGGTTTAGGCACTGCAAAAATATCGAGTACCAACAAACCATCAATGCAATCGTTAAACTTGGGGTCGACGTTAAAGGCGACAATCTTGGCATTCAAACCCAGATACTTCTTCAAAAGAACCGGCAAACCATTATTGTATTGATCGATATCACCAATAAATTTATCGAGCGAGTGCAGATTAGGTGTCATGTTTTCGAGTGCCGTATTCAGGTGCTGATCGTTGGTAGTTACCTTGAAGCGATTTCTTGGTTTCACAAAAGCAGCCCTTTTGTAGTCGAAAAAATTCGCCATGATATATCGAATAATCAGCTCCTTTGATATCCCTGAGTAGGTATTGCTAATACTGACAGGACCAATCAAAAAACGGTATTCAGGATTCTTGAGCATAAAATAAAGAATCCCTTTCCAAAGTAAAAACAAAGGGAGTGGCTTACGCTGATACTCTTTTACAATAAATGATCGTCCGAGTTCGAGCGATTGTTTTAATGTGTCCGCGAACCCGCTTTTCATTTTGAAAAGACTCTGTGTATAAAATCCTTTGATCCCAAACTGGTCGTAAATATCGTTTCCCTTTCCAATACGGTAGCCGCCGACGATCTGAAGACCCTCGTTATCCCATATAATCAATTGGTTATAATACAAATCAAATTCATCGATATCGGTTGTTTGATTGGTGCCCTCGCCAACTTCCCGAAAGGTGATTTCGCGCAGACGTCCTAACTCATTCATAATGATCGGGATTTTGCCCGAAGGAGCACAAAATACGGAATAGTTCTTGATTGTAAAAAGATGATGATCCTTGAGCAGCCCTGCTATTTCATTAACAATCAATTCTGCAGGCTGCGGATCAATGATTGTTTCAGGCTCGGGATGACTTTTGAGCGAGTAATTGAAAAACCGTTTCACCTCAATTCCTGAATCCAAACAATAGGTCTTTGAGCGTAAATAACGTCCAAGCTGACGCACATCGCTAAATTTATCCTGCTCTTTCACCGAGATCGGGTTACCGATCCTGATCTTAATTGTTTTATCTTTCTTATTTATTATTTCTGAAGGTAGTTTCGCAGTACGTAATGACGGATGAATTCGTCCGAGAAGGTGAAATAAACGGCTGTTACTACCATGAAAATAGATAGGTACGATCGGAACACGTGCCTTTTTAATGAAACGAAGAGCCGAGTACAACCATTCGCGGTCGGTAATCGTTTTTGATGCATAACTGGTCGAAACTTCACCTGCAGGAAAAAAACTTAAAACGCCTCCGTTGTTAAGATGATCAAGTGCCGTTTTTAAACCTCCAATGCTGGATGCAGCACCTGGATTGTTCTCAAATGGGTTCACAGCCAAAAAGTAATCGGATATTGGTTCTACTTTTTTAAGTAGGAAATTGGCAATCACCTTGTGATCCGATCGCGCCATCGAAAGTAGTTTGATCAACAAGATTCCGTCAATTCCGCCATAAGGATGGTTCGAAACAGTAATGAAACTGCCATTTGCAGGGAGTTTCTTTAGATCATTTTCATCAAAATCAAGCGTAACATTCAGGTATTTAATAATGCCATCGATCGATTCAATTCCCTTTTTATCGCTGATATTTTCATACAATTTGTTGATCTGATTAAACTGCAATAGGTGCATCAGCAATCTGGCAAAATACTCGCCACCCAGATAATGCATTAAAGGGCTTACTTTCAGTAAGTCTTGAGGTTTGACTAGTTTCATTCGGAACTAATTGAGTTTATGACCCAAAAATAGAAAAATGGAATCAATTATCGCATTTTCATCATTTATAATCAAGGCAAAATGTGATATTCAGGAATAATGGTAAAAAGCCCATTGGAATGGCGTAATTTCGCAGGCAAGAATGAGAGAGTTTGAAAAATATCCGATTAGTGCATGGTTGCCAACCTCGGCAAAAGAGGTCGAAGCTTTGGGATGGGATCAACCCGATGTAATCCTGTTTTCGGGTGATGCCTATGTTGATCATCCTTCGTTTGGAGCAGCCGTGATTGGCCGGATACTGGAGCGCGAAGGATTACGCGTCGCTATTGTTCCGCAACCCAACTGGCAGGACGACTTACGCGATTTCAAGAAACTGGGGAAACCACGGCTTTTCTTTGCCATCTCGGCAGGCTGTATGGACTCGATGGTGAATCATTACACTGCCAACAAGCGCCGACGTTCGAACGACGCCTATACACCCGGCGATCGTGCCGGTGCACGTCCCGATTATACAACGATTGTCTATTCGAATATTCTGAAGTCGATCTATCCTGATATTCCAGTTGTAATTGGCGGTATAGAAGCCTCGTTGCGCCGGCTGACCCAATACGATTACTGGTCGGATGAACTGAAACCGGGCATATTGATCGACAGCAAAGCCGATCTGTTAGTTTATGGAATGGGTGAAAAATCGATTATTGAGTTAGTACGGCAATTAAAAGAAGGGAAACCTTTTCAAACAATTACTACCATCCCGCAAACTGTCTTTGTAACTGATATTGCTGCAAAATATTCAACCCAGGACGATTGGGAAGAACTCGAACTCAATTCGCATGAAGCGTGCCTTGAGGATAAACTGAATTACGCCAGGAACTTCCGGCATATCGAAGAAGAGTCGAACAAAATGGTGGCGCGAAAGCTTACGCAAACCATCAAAGATCAGCGAATCGTTGTGAATCCATCGTGGCCTTTGTTGACGACAAGCGAATTGGATAGTTTCTACAGCCTCCCTTTTACGCGACTTCCACATCCCCGCTACCGCAATAAAGGGACCATTCCGGCATATGAGATGATCCGTCATTCGGTGAATATCCATCGTGGTTGTTTTGGTGGTTGTGCTTTTTGCACGATCTCTGCCCACCAGGGAAAGTTTATTTCCTCACGATCGGAAGGTTCAATACTTGCTGAAATAAAGCAGGTGACTCAAATGGAAGATTTCAAAGGTTATATCTCGGATGTTGGGGGTCCATCGGCAAATATGTACCGGATGGCAGGCATAAACCTTGATATCTGCAAACTTTGTAAACGTCCTTCGTGTATCTTTCCCGCCGTTTGTAAAAATCTGAATACCGATCATCGCCCCATGACAGCGCTTTACCAAAAGATTGCTGCAATGCCTGGTGTTAAAAAGGCATTTATTGGCAGCGGTATCCGTTACGATCTTGTATTTCATCGCACCGAAGATGAAAAAGTAAACATTGGAAATCTAAAATATCTTGAGGAGGTTATCCTCAACCATGTATCGGGAAGATTGAAAGTTGCGCCTGAGCATACTTCAGATAAGGTGCTCAAGATTATGCGAAAACCTTCATTTGGGCTCTTTTTTAAACTGAAAAGGTTTTTCGATTCGGTGAACCAGTCCAAAGGACTCAAGCAGCAATTGATTCCCTATTTTATTTCGAGTCACCCGGGAAGCAGCACCACCGAGATGGCAGAGCTTGCAGCCGAAACTAAAGATCTTGATTTCAAGCTTGAACAGGTACAGGATTTCACCCCAACTCCAATGACGTTGGCTACCGTTATTTATTATTCAGGATACCACCCTTATACTTTGGAGAAGGTCAATACGGCAAAAACAGCGGCACAAAAGCAGGCACAGCGGAAATTCTTCTTCTGGTATCAGAAAGAATACCGAAATGAATTGATTACTGAATTAAGAAAGATCAACCGGCCTGATTTGGAAAAGAAACTGTTCGGGAGGAGATAACTTTGGCTCTATGGCGGATCGCGCGGGTGAATTTTACAAACCGCTATTAAATGTCTGATAAATTGAGCATATAGCTTTTGAAAACTGGAATGATTGTGCTAAATATTAGAACCAATTCTTTCTGCTAAATACCTTCTTCCAAATCAATCAATTGCGTTAGAATAATTGAGTTTTTATTCTTCTTCAGGATCGTGAATTCGTAATCGTCGAAACTAATTTTCTCGTTGATATTCGGGATTCTTCCGAACTTAAGAATCAGATAACCAGCCAGTGTTTCGTACTCTTCATTTCGGGTTAAGGAATGAGGAAGCAAATCGTTGATATCATCAAGCGATGCGGAAGCGAGTACCGTATAAGTCCTCTCCCCGGTTTTCTCGACAAAAGGAATCTCATTGTCGTATTCATCCTGAATCTCGCCTACCAGTTCCTCCAGAATATCTTCCATTGTCACAATCCCCTGCATACC
>JAAFHB010000302.1 GCA_010906965.1 Mariniphaga sp.
ACTCAGGTACTTTTTAAATCGTTCGTCGTATTCCCAAACTCTCTTATTGGTAGTGAATACGGTGCCGGTCCAGTAGTCGAGACCTAAGTCGCGAATTGTTGAGGATACCGCGCGCTGAAGACTGAAAGCGGGTAGGGCAGGCACTTCGGGTGGCAGGTAATCGTTTGAAGTACCATCACTTCGAATCGCTGCAATGGGTAGGATTAAACTACCAAGTTCACTCTTTCGTTTTAAGCCTCCGCATTTTCCAAGAAAGAGAACAGCTTCGGGCATGATTGCACTGAGCAGATCCATTATCGTGGCGGCATTCGGACTTCCCATCCCGAAGTTGATGATTGTAATACCATTGGCACTGGCATTAGGCATTGATTTATCCTCTCCGACAACTGGTACGCCAAACTTTTCAGCAAAGTTTTCAACGTAGTTCTGAAAGTTCGTGAGAATAATGTGTTGGGTGAAATCTTCGAGTTCCCGACCAGTGTAGCGGGGTAGCCAGTTTCTTACAATCTCTTCTTTTGTTTTCATAGCCTAATTTTAGGCAAAATTATCTGGTTTTCGCAGATTTTTGGTCCAATTGAAAATAAAAATTAGTTTTGAGTGATTTAAATATCAACAATGATCCTTAATCTGCCTCAATATTCTTTTCGTATCCATGAGAAGGCTGGTAAAAAGCTGATTTTTGATGGTTTTCGCCGTCGATGGGTAGCGCTCACTCCCGAAGAATGGGTCCGGCAAAACTTTGCCCGGTACCTTACGGAAGAAAAGCATTTTCCGGCTTCACTTGTTGCCATTGAACGATCCTTAAGGATGAATCAGCGGGATTTCCGTACTGATATCGTCTTATTCTCGAAATCGGGAAACCCACTTGTTGTGGTCGAATGCAAGGCTCCAGAAGTAAAGATATCGCAGCAGGTATTCGACCAGATTGCCCGTTACAACCTCGATTTGAGAGTCAATTATCTGATTGTCACGAATGGGTTGATTCATTATTGCTGCCGGTTTGATCAGGTTCAACTCACTTATACTTTCTTGCCTGAAATACCAGACTATAAGGAACTCTAAAGCTAAAACGCAATTTTGCTGCTCTAAAAATTAGTGGCAGGATGAAAAAGAAGGCGAAATGCTTGATTAATGATATTCGTATTAATATCTTTGTGCTTTGACTAATCTTACTTTGGTTGAAATATGAAATATTCTGAATTGGAACGAAAATTAAAAAAAGAAGGGTGCTATTGGATACGCGATGGTAAAAAACACCCCTGGTGGTTTAGTCCGATAACAGGAAAGGAATTTCAAACAGGGCATCATAAAAGTGAAGAGGTGAAATTTGGAACCTTAAAGCAGATCAGTCATGATTCGGGAGTTAAATTTTAAAAAATATTGATAATATGAAAGTAGATGTATTTATTGAGAAAGGCTTAGACGGTACTTATGATGTACATATGGGAGAGCAAACCAAAGGATTAACGTTTGGTTTGCTAGGGCAAGGAGATACCGTACAGGAAGCTATAAACGATTTTTACAACAGCAGGGATGAAATAAAGACTTATTATAAGGAAGTCGGCAAACCTTTCCCCGAAGATTTAAAGTTTGTATTTAAATACGATACAGCTTCATTTCTTGCTTATTACTCAAATGTATTATCATTGGCTGGGTTAGGAAGGCTGACTGGCATAGCACAAGGTCAATTGAGCCACTATGTAACGGGAAGACGTAAGCCAAGCCAAAAGACTGTTCAGAAAATTGAAAAATCACTACATAAATTTGCTGACGAGATAAGTCAGGTACAGTTGGTGTAAATATACCGTCGGATCAGTTTTCCCTATTGGTAATATCAACAAAGAGAAGGAATGATCTGGCAAATAATTGTCATTTGCTTTTAATGTTCGTCTGTTTAGTAGTAATGAAGTCTGGACAACTAAAAAAAAAGAAGCCAAAATACTCCGACCAAAGGTTCAACTGAAAAAACAAGAACCAAAATTAGGTGTTGCTAAGTCCAACTGAAAAAATAATGGCAGGAATTAACTGTTGACGAGTCCGACTGAAAAAATAATGGCAGGAATTAGCTGTTGACGGGTCCAACTGAAAAAATAATGGCAAGAGTTAGCTGTTGACAGGTAGAACTGAACCGAATTGGGGTTGAAATACCCGGTTTCACTATCCAAAATTATTCACACTTCAGTATTTGCAATTAATTGCAACAAGAACTCATCCTTCCAACCCGAATCTGTCCGAATCCAATCCTTCTTCGTGCCACAAATCCGAAAACCGTGCTTTTCGAACAACTGGAGACTTATCTTATTTCCCGTTTCAATATTTGCATATAACTGATGAATATTCAGCTTTTTAAAGCAATACTCAATCAGCAGTTCAAGGGCTACCGAAGCATAACCTTTCGACCGATTCTCCCGGCTATGAATTAGCAAACCAATGCCAACGCGTGAATGGTACGGTTCGAAATCAAACAGATCGATGACCCCAATGGTTTTTCCATCTGTTGTATCGATCATTAAACGAAGCTGTTTGCTTTCGTAAATATCTTTGTCAGCGTTTTTTATATATAGCGCGAGAATGTATTTTGAATATGGAACCAGTGTATGGCTCACTTCCCAGATTTCAGGATCGTTTTCCCATGAAAAAAGCAACTCAATATCCTCGGGTTCGATCGCCCGAAGCGCGATTGTATCGTTTGACAGGTATGATTTCATTGGCATTCAGCTTTGATGTTTTTATCGCGTAATCAACAGAAAATAGGTTCTTTTAACCCAGGAAGTTTTCAAAAAGCATTCGGTTTACGATGGATCGACCTAAGGTTACCTCGTCGGTATACTCAATCTCATCGCCGATCGAAACTCCACGAGCCAAAGTGGTTATCTTTACTTTATCCGCTTTGATTTTTTTAAAGATGTAAAAATTGGTGCTGTCTCCCTCCATTGTGGTACTTAAAGCAAATATCACTTCGTCAACTTCACCTTCTTCAACCCTTTTTAATAATGAATCAATCTCAAGATCAGCTGGGCCAATCCCATCCATCGGCGAAATAATTCCACCCAAAACGTGATAGACTCCCCGGTATTGCTGGGTGTTTTCGATTGACATGACGTCGCGGATATTCTCAACCACACACACAGTCCGGCTGTCGCGGGAAGGATTGCAACAAATATTGCAGACATCAGCATCCGAAATATTGCGGCATATCCGGCAATGCTTTACCTCTTCACGAAGTTGCGTCAAGGCCCTGCTGAAACGCTGAACTTCTGCAACATCTTTCTTGAGTAAATGAAGTACAAGCCTTAGCGCCGTTTTCTTTCCGATACCGGGAAGTTTTGCAAATTCATTTACTGCATTTTCCAGAAGTTTAGAAGGAAAATTATCTATTGTCATGCAACGGTTTTAATTTTTCCCAAAGGTAACAAGTGTCAGTAAATGCTTTTCATCCCCGTGAAATTATTCCTGAATTCGGAGGGTGTCACCCCTTGTTTTCGTTTAAAGACTCGATTGAAGTTCGAAACGTTGTTGAAACCGCAATTAAAACAAATTTGGGCAATGCTCGTGTTGGTTTCGATCAGCTGGCGCGTAGCTAAACCAAGTCGCATCTCGTTCAGAAAATCAATAAACGATTTCCCGGTATGTTGCTTAATCAATCTCGTAAATGAAACCACCGACATGCTAAGTAACTGGGCAACATCTTCAAGTTTAATCTTTTTGTTGTAATTCTCCTTGATGTAATTGTACATCTTTTCGATACTTTCACTATTGTAAAAATTGTTTGCCCGCTGAAAAGAGGCATTGGTCAGCATCCGCTGGTTTCGTGAAGTGGCCAGGTCAAAGAGTAAAGACTGCAATTCGAGGATGGAATCAAATCCACTTTTCTTGCTAATTGTAAATAGTTTGTCTTCAACTTGCTTAATTGTTGGTCGTGAGAAAGCGATCCCACGCTGAGCGTGTTGAAATAATTCTTTGATGGGCTTATAAACATTCTTATTGAGCAGATTTTCTCCGATCAGGTCGGCCGGAAACTGTATCGTGATTTCGTGAATTTGCTTTTCGGTGTTGTGGTAATCCTCCCAGCAATGGAAAACATTAGGTCCGACAAGCACCAATTCAAGATCCTCAATCTCATCAATATGATCGCCAACAATCCTTTTTGCCCCTTTTGCGTTCGAGATATAGTTGATTTCATATTCAGGGTGAAAATGAACAGGAAAACTGAACTCCGACTTGTACCGGTCAAAAACCATGAAACAGTCGTTGTCGCTGAGCGGTGTTATCTCTCTGTGGATTGGATCTTTCATATTTAAGTTGTTTTTATAATTTTGAAATTCAAACAGATTTGCAATAATGGTCAATGCATTTGAATTGCTGGCAAGAAAGTTTTTTAGTGTTTAGTGAACACTAAAAGTACTGCTTATATTCGAAATTTGGTGTAATAGTATTAAAAAAAGATTGAAATATGACTTTTATTGAATGCAACCTTTCAATTGGAACATCTATTCCATCGAAAATTCAGATGTTAAGTTACCAACTCATCATTTTCGTTTATTGGCGCAACAGATGGTTTGGATGATTGTCTGAAACCTCAATTTTTGGTGGCATTTTTATTTATCCAGAGCAAAATAAGGCAAGTTCAAATTTTGCATAAAAGAATTCCTTTCAGACAAAATCTTAAAAAAACCAAAAGTAAATACCTATTACATTCTTAGTGCTGATCAGAAAGTACACTAATTAGATAAGATACTATTATAATTTGGACATTTTGCTGTTTAAGTTTGCACACAACAGACTAAGCTGAATTAAACTGACAATATTTAAAATAATTAAATCATGAATGACGAATTATTTCAGCATCGCATTGCAATCATACGGAATGAAAGTGAAGCGTTACTGACCCGAAAGAATGAGAAACTTTTCAGTACGAATGGCGTTTTTAACCGGTTTAAGTATCCGGTTTTAACACGTAATCATATTCCAATCCATTGGCGTTATGATCTGAATCCTGAAACAAATCCCTATTGCATGGAACGGATTGGATTTAATGCCACTTTTAATTCCGGTGCAGTAAAGTGGAATGGTAAGTATTTATTGATTGTCAGGGTTGAAGGAAACGACCGGAAATCATTTTTTGCCGTTGCCGAAAGTCCTAACGGAATTGATAATTTCCGATTCTGGGAAAGACCTATCACGATGCCGGAAACGGAAAAACCTGATACAAACCTTTATGATATGCGCGTTACGATCCATGAGGACGGGTATGTCTATGGCGTATTTTGCACGGAGAGGAAAGACCCGAATGCTCCTGCTGGTGACACAAGCAGTGCTGTTGCCGCAGCGGGAATTGCCCGGACAAAAGATTTCATCAATTGGGAACGACTTCCCGATCTGATCACCTATGGCGGACAACAGCGGAATGTGGTTTTGCACCCCTGGTTTATAGATGGAAAGTATGCCTTTTTTACACGTCCACAGGATGGTTTCATCGACACCGG
>JAAFHB010000023.1 GCA_010906965.1 Mariniphaga sp.
CTTTAAAAATGAGGTTTTATTCTCACTCTATTAAAACTAAGTGGTATCCTTTTCGACTGAAATGTGGTATACTTTTCGATTGAAATATACAAACAGTGGAAACTATCCGGTTTCGCTCAGGCGCATCGTATTCTATGCCCCTGACCTTGAAAGGGCCTTCACCTACTACACCAACAACTTCTACCTCAAAGCAAAAGAAATTGCCCTTCTTTACCGCTATAGATGGCAGGTTGAACTGTTTTTCAAATGGATCAAGCAGCATCTTCGTGTCAAATCCTTTTGGGGAGAATCTGAGAATGCAGTTCGTATACAGATACATGTCGCCATCATCACGTACTGTCTGGTCGCTATTATTGAACACGACCTCAAACTGGACAGGCCTGTTGTTGAGGTCATGCGTATCCTTGGCAATTCCCTGTTGGTCAAAGACCCCATTCAAGAGCTCTTGACCCCTATGGCAAGGCCTGTGATGATAACGATTGCCAACTGCATTTGGACTTCAAATTGGATTAGCATTTTTTAATAGACACCAGTGATCTTCTTTGTATCTTGTTATCGAATTAAAGATAGCTTTTATAATGAAAATATTTAACGACCTGGTATTGAAATTTGAAAAATCGGATTGGTCAAAGAACCCCGAATTTGGTGTACTCGATACTGTTCTTGAACTTCATCCAGAGATTTATGAAATTTTTAAGTTAGATATCGCTGGCAATGAAGATTTTAACAATTTTGGCAGGGGCGATACTCCTACAGTTGAGCAGATTGTCCGGGCCGCGTTTTATAAGGAGATAAAAGGTTATGAATATCGGGAACTTGAATATGCACAAAGCGATTCGCGTATTTGTGCTACATTTATTAAGCTGGATGAGCGCAAACCTTTTTGTTTTCAGACATTTCAGAAGTTCATTTCCAGAATAAGTGAAGACACACTTCACAAAGTATTAGTTGAGTTGGTAAAAATTGCCATTGAAGAAGGATTTGAAGATATAAGCAAGATCAGACAGGACAGCACGGTTGTTAAAAGTAATATTCATTACCCGACCAATAACGCACTTGTTTGGGACTGTATTCATGAAAGCCACCGATTACTGAGCCACCTCAAAGAAGAGGTTGAAACACTTTCATTTATCGATTATACCAAATCAGCAAAAAGTACCTATTTCAAGATAAACGTCACCAAGTCAAAGGACAAGCGAGTGGATCTCTTTAATAAACAGCTGGTTACCTTTACGAAGGCTATTAATCAGGTTTCTAATATAGTAAAAAAAAGTTCGACAGTCTAAACCTTAAAGCATACATTCTCATCACTGAACTTGAAGCACTGATTCCATTGATGGAAAAGGTTTACAACATGACTTATCGGAAACAGATTCTGGACGAGTCGGTACCGAACGACCAAAAACTGTTCTCCATTTACGAACTACACGCTGACATTATTGTCAAAGGTGGACGCGATGTACAATTTGGTCACAAGGTAAATCTGGCCACCGGAAAGACCAATCTGATTATTGATTGTGTTATACCTGCGGGGAATCCCGCTGATATTACCTTATTCAAACCGACCATTGACAGGGTGATAGATAACTACGGGATAACACCCAGAGATTCATCTGCTGATGGCGGATATGCCAGCCATGGAAGTTTAGATCATTGTAAATCAAAAGGTATTGTAAATGTCGTTTTCAATAAAGTGACAAAAAGTCTGAAAAATATTGCCTCCAGCCTCAATATGGAAACACGTTTGAAGAAATGGCGAAGTGGTATTGAAGCCGTTATTTCAAATCTCAAACGGGGCTTCGACCTGAGAATTTGTAACTGGAAAGGATTTAAACATTTCAAAGCAAAGGTGATGTGGAGCATCCTGGGTTATAACATCAGGGTACTCACTAACATGACATTGTCCCGAATAGCGGGACTTGCCTAAAAAGATTGAGGGAATAGCAATTTGTATTACAACACTTTAATTTGAACGCCTTACAGATTGTTATTATGTTTATTACATTGATTAATTGAAAATGCTGAAGCATTTTTTTCAAAGAAAAACCCGAAAAGCAAAAGTTTGAATGCAAATCACCATCAAATTCTGCAGGAAAATAAAATGCTTAGGACAAAAATTCAAAATAAGGTGACTTTACAGACAGACTCTACTTAGTTCATATTCATTTTCAGAAATCTATCTTTCGTTGTCGTTCATGATAGATTTTATCTCTTTGTCTATTTTCCAGATCTTCTGCCACAAATCAGTTTCTTTTTCACCAATTACCGGCTTTGGCTGGCGCTCTTCCTTTGAAGGTGGTTCCCGTAAAGCCGATGCTTTCTCCTGATACCAGTAGGCCACTGATGCCAGGTCGAGTGTCAGGTTATTGTTATCCCCGTGCTCAATGGTGAATTTGCATGATTTATCGTAATAGACAGGATCTTGTAAGAGGAACCGGTAAACATGTGTGCGTCCTAAAAATCCATATTGATTATTCACCCGCGGAGAGCCGAAATAGGGATGCTGAAACAATTCCCTTGGACAAAATGAAGTGTTGAAAAAATCCTCAGTTCCGGTTCCTATTATTGAAGGAATGGGTTCCCCGTCAATAAAAATCATTTCATCACCTTCTCCGTACCAGTCGGTTATCGGACAATTGATGTAATAATTAACTCCCACAAACTGACCCTTCCCTTTAATATCGGCAAAGATATAATTGGCTTTACCCGATTTGTTTTTTTCCAGTTCACCAACAGTTCCCCTATCATCTTCACCTCCAGGAATGGGCACGGTAACTTCGTGATTGTACCAGGCATGGAAACGCCCGGTAGTATGAGGCAATTTTTTTACCTCTACATAATCAATATTATAAAAGAAATGGCTGATTTCCTTACCCGACTGGTTTTCAAACTCAATTCTGGCACCATTAGAAAAAGGCATCGCAAAATAGCTGACATAGGCTTTCGGCCCCGCCGGGGCAACTGAAAGCGGGGCGCTTACAACGGTGTAAGATTCATTCCATCCGTTGCCAAAAAATGGGCCAATGGGTGATTCGACTGATGGAAATGAATTGCCATCCCAGTACATCCGGATTATAATATCGTTGCGGCTTATTTCCTCTGAACCGGAAGCAAGAAGGGTAATCCAAATCCGGCTGATAACACCAGCCCCCTTAACATTCATGATCGTGGTTTTAGTACCATCTTTGATACCGCTAATGAAATCATGGTTACCCCCGCTGTGATCGTAACTGCTTACCCGTTTCGATTTCAGACCCTTTTTTATTTGTGAAAGGGAAAACATTTCATTTCCAAAATCCTGCGAAAATGCGAATCCTGTTTGGATCACAATCAATAAAATTATGAGTGTTTTTTTCATAAAAAAATTAATTTTAAACACCGAAGAACTCTTTCCCGGTAAATATCGCCTGTCTATTTTTCATATCCTCACGGAAACATTAAATGTTGAGGAATTCTTTTTATAGAACCATTTCCATCCTCCGTTATAAGGTAATCTTAAAGATATCTTTTTGAATCTTTTGTTTCCTTTAATGGTAATTTTATACTTGATTTTATTGCCTGATTTATAATAGGAGATATCGGCCCTGGCTATCCCATCCTTAGTTATAATTACCCAATCAGTTGCTGTATATCCGTTCAATGAATGGGGAACCCTGGGAACCAACCTCAATTCATTTGCATCTTTATCATCTACCCCCACTATCAGCCTTGCTACTTTAAGCTGTTCTGTTACATTTACTAAATTCAGAGGACCACAACCTGCGTCCAGATCTACTTTGCCTACCGCATCCGGAGAATAAGAACGTTCATAAAAATAATAAGGCGAACTTCTTACAAGCTTATATTCTTTTATCGGATGATAAGTCGAACTGGCAATCCAGTTAATTGATTTATCGGCCATTGCCATTTTGTCGTATAACAGCATGGTTTGCAATGCATATCCATCCCCGGAAGATGGGCCAGAGGAAAGTCCGGCCCTGAACACATCAAATTGAGGCCATATTCCGTATTTGTCAAATTGCTCTTTTCGTAATGGTGTATTATAAAGTTTATAAAAAGTATTGAGATTGTAAACTTTAAACTTGTCATTTGCTTCCAAAGGAGTTAGTCCCAACACATCGGAACTCATACATGCCACGCCATTGATCAGACCAGCACCCCTGTTTATTGAGTCATTGAGTATCGCGATATCGGGCTTTAACGTAACGGGATCTATACACCAGATCCAGGTATTGTCTTCAGCCACCAGGTATTTTAGCATATTACTTTTTATTTTCTCCGCGTCTTCTGAATAAATTGAAGCAGTTGAACTATCTTTATTTAATTTTTCAAGTTCGGCCCCGGCTAACAAGGCTAACATGCAAAGATTGTTCTGTACCACATTCAATGCCACCCCTTTTAGACAACAGCCCGGACCAAATTCTCCTTCACCTTCTAATAAGGGTACCTGGTTAAGTTTATAATGAATGTATTGTAACGGAGATTCGGATCCGTGAAGGAATGAATATATCTTCTTCCGGGATGAATGATTGACAGGAAGGGCTCTCCACAGGTCAACCATACCAATAATAATGGCTGAAGTACCGTCCAGTTCTTTCCCGTGTGCTTTTTCTGATTTCAGAAAGTACGTCGGAAAAGAATAATAGCCTTCTTCATTTTTTTCTACCAGTTGTGTCAGACAATCGACCAAAGCTGAGGCATGTTCAAGCATACCCCAATGAGCCAATTCACGTAAATGGGTACCTCCGTCACGGGTCCATAAGGTCTCCCACCATAAATTTTTTGGTATGGAGGCTCTTACAAACCCAATTGGATAACCTTCAGTTTTGGTAGTAATAAAATTATACTTCAAAACTCCATTAAAAGATTCTTCTATCTCCCTTGTATATAATTCTGCAGTTTCATTACCCAGAAATTTTAATTTTGGTAATCTGTCTTTATTAAAATCGGTTAAAACTGAATCCTGTACTGATCCATTTATCGCCGCAATTTCAGAAAACATAGCATTGCCCGATTCAGGAAAAGAAAATACACATCCAATTATTATGAGCAGGAACAAAGGAAAAGTCTTACTTTTCATATTGCAGTAAGTTAAGTTTAAGTTTAATATTGTTCGATTTTTGCTCTCCGGTCATCTGTTAGTTTTTATGCCCGGATTAATAATCGATGTTAATCATTATTTTGTGTTCTGCAATTGCTTCTTCCCAGGTTGTACCATTAAAGGTATCACCCGGGAAGAAGCATCTGATCCTTATCTTTTCAGTAAGTAACAATTTCAATATCTGATTTTCAGGCACATATCTCCCTGAAAAATGCATACATGGATAAATGCAAAGGTTTATTATCTCAACACTTTTACCCCCTTTGGCGCATGAATCTCCGACTTAATCCGGCCATCCGGCATTTTGTCGTGCCTGATTTTTACTACCCCGAAAGGAGTAGGGAACGTGCCCTCGACCCATAAGAGGTCACCCAAATGCGGCTCAATCCTGATGACTTTACAGCCCGGTTCTACAACCTTAACACCCAATACATTTTCCGTCAGCCAAGGGGTTGGCCCGGATGCCCATCCATGACAAAAACTATGACGAAATCCCTTGTAACAATAATCACCGTAAGTTGAATGAACATCCACTTTCCCTTCAGGAACGACTTCATCAATGCGTCCGGCATTTTTCATTCAGTCAATATCAAAATCTTCCCAGAAAGTGGTTGCACCAAGATCAAGCATACCACCCCAGTATTCGCGGATATTGTCGATGGCTCCCTGGAAATCGCCGGCCTTTGCACGGGCGTTGAGCATATAGTAACCATAAAACGTTGACATTTTGTGTACTCCATCTTTCGCGAGGATCTCCCTATTGGCTTTTTCAGCAGGCACTAACCCAGACAATGACAATAATGCGGCTGCCTGTTTTGAATTATTGGCTTCCGGGATATGTTTTTTCAAGGTTGAAACCGTAGTTTTGCAAAACTCAACCATTGACGGATCTCCCAAAATTTCACTCAACTCAGCACCTGCCTCAAAGGTCATTACCATCAAAGATTGAAGACCAGCGTGAATAGCTTCAGGATTTTCGCTGGATGGCCAGTCTAAAAATCTGCCTCCTTCCAGTATCTCTTTTCCTGAAGCATCAATTTTTGTAGAGAGCAACTTAAGCAATGCGAAGAGATAACTTTTTTGTTCCTTCAAATAGTTCAGATTGCCCTGGTACTTGTACCAATCCTTTTGAATAAGAATCCACCACATAGAGTAAGAGCACATGCCGTTCATCCATGATGGCAATGGCGTAATATCCCGGCTCAGATCGAGACTTTTGGGAATCACCTCATTATATCCAAAGACAGTATTGACTGTCATAACCTCAGGGTGAAGGTCACCTAACCAAACCAACCGGTCGCGTTTGATTCCGTCCCAAATGTAATCCTGCATATTCAGGTGAACCGTATAAGCGCCGGTCATCCAAATCTGGTTAAGCCGCTCGTCATTGCTCTTGAATGAACCGAGGTATGGAATATCACGATAGATGAGAATTGCGCTTATCTCCTTTATTTCAATTTTGGCATTGGAATCCAATAAGTCGACTCGCACAAACCGAAATCCCGAATTACCAACTTCGAGGCGCCCCAGCCAGGGCAGCGTCACCACAAAATCACGCATTGCATGATCATTTGTTGCTCCTTTCTCACCTACGTCACTCATCGCTTCAGCTACCGATTCGCCAAACCGGATACGAACTCTTTTCCCTTTGTTCGATGCGTTTATCGTAGTTACGATCTCCAGACCACCCTGTATTTCACGACCAAAATCAAGAATAATGCCTGGAATAGAATCTTTTGTACTTATCAACTGCAAATATTTTCCGGAATTCAAATCGGCTTGGCCTGTTCCCGGGTTCAGAATTTTTTCTGCATTTTTTACCAGTTTGCCCGAATGATCCGAAATCCACACAATCCGGGAAGGCGTTAAATACTTACGGGTCAGGCTCGTGGAGCGCACATTTGCCGCTGGAATATCCTTAAATACAAGGGGAAGCTGAGCTTTCGACGTACCAGTTGCCAATAGTAAAAAGATCAGGCAAATCAAGGTGTTTGAAAATTTCATCATGATTATAGTTTAAAACAATTATTTATTTTTTTATATTAATATCTGACGCTCAATAAATTGACAGGCCCCATCAGACCCGATGGTTGCAACGGGCTTTGAGATGTATATGGATTGATCGGACTCCAGGTTTTTCTTTCCTTTTGAGGTAGATTCAGGTCACCAATTAACCTGTTCATCCAATCATTGACTACTTCAATCTTCAATTCATTTTCACCTTGTTTAACAAATTGAGTAATGTCAAGCCTGTATGGGGCAGTCCAGGCTCCCCCGGCAAAGGTACCATTTATGTATACTTTGGCCATAGCCGTAAGACTTCCCAGGTCAATCATCACATGTTCACCAGCCGGCAATTTTTCAAGTTTGAATTTACAGTTATAGAAAGCTGTTCCTGCGTAGTATTTGATCCGGTCATCTTTTGATGTAGTCCAATCCTGGAGCTTTTCGAAAACTACCGGTTCTTCCGGACCTCTTTGCGAGGAATTAAAATTGACAGTCCAGGGACCTTTCAGATCGAGAAGTTTGACTTGTATCGGGTAGTTGGCTTCAACTCCATTTACTGATGATTGATCGGCAGGTTTACGAAAGACGACAAACACACTTTCGTAAGGTTCCAGTTTTAATGGTACAGCTGTTGTGCCTTCTTTATTTTCCCAGGCAGGAAGATCGCGAATATAACCGGTTACAGCTTCCCATAGTTCAGGTTGCATCCCTTTCACCCTGAATTCAGGTGTGATTATCCTGGTTTCGGTTGTCTGGTTCGATACAAAATAGATTTCGCCGTTTCCAAGTGTGCGGTGACCGTAATGAATCGAAAGATCTTCTGGCAATTTGCAGTCAGGTACACAGTTGAGCATTGCAAAAGCCTCCTTCATGTCCATACCATTAAGGATCATTCCCTTTCCGAATTTCCGTGATTTTACTTTTACTCCATCTACATCGCCCCATAGTTCGGAGGCCATTTCCTGTAGTTTTATGTCGGCTGACGGCTGGTTTTGCAAACTGGGAGAGCGTTTAGGAGCAGGTCCAAGAATTACCGCTCCGTCATTGACCAGTTGTTTAATTTTGGCAAGCAGTTCGGGACGCATGGTTTCCAATTTAGGCAAAACCATGATCCTGTATTTGGTACCGTGCGGCAGGGTAATCAACCCATCTTTTACAGTCATATATTTTTCAATGACCTCGGCATTCATGTAATCGAACTGGTAACCTATCGGAAGGGCCGGATCAACAATTCCTGTCATCTTTGGTGCATCTTCTCCAATAAAATAAGCGATATCGGCCATATTCAATCCCTGTTGAAGCATAAAATTCGTCCTTTTCAGGTATTGTGTATAGACATCCATCTGCGAAAACCAGGTGTTGTTTCTGTTGAATTCATTACCAAAGCCAGCATTTACTCCGGGAAGTTTATCTTCATAAGGTTGGGAGATGTAGACATGCAGCAGCGTATTGTTTATGCCCTCGGCAAAGAAACGATCACCCCGTTGTTTGATGGTGGCCGGATAACGACTATAGGCGCGACCACCGCAGGTATTCGATTCTGCCGAGATTTTATTCTTTCCATAGATATGACCACAAGATGTTGCAGCACGGTTTTCGATGTTTCCAAGTTCACCTTCGCTCCAGAATTCACCGCCGATTTCGTCCGACTGGCCTCCATACATCAAAAACTCACTTGGAAAACCCCAGTGCCCGTAGCATTCAAGCCATGTTCTCAATCCGTTTTTATGGCTGATTTCCCTAAGACCTCCTACATAATCGTAAGCCACTTTGTCGGCCACCATTCGTCTCATATCCCAAAGAAAACGGTCGGACTCCTGCTCACTGTTGACCACCATCCCTTGGTAGACCGGGAGGTAAGGGATTGGATCGTACCCGTATTTCTGTCTGAACTCTTCCAGAAAACCGTCGGTAAAATTCTGTCCTCCGGTTTCATAGCTGTCCTGAACCACCACTTTGAAACATTTTCTGTCGGCTTCCGGGATTCGTTTCAGAATTTCACCCATGTGCCCGTAAAAGTGTTTTTCAACTAGTTTTTTACTCATTTTATCTACTTCATAACCTGTGGCTTCAGGTGATGCCGGGCCGTTGACCGTGCCGGTCGGTGTCATCCCCGTGCGAAGGATAACCCATTCCCCTTCCGGAACATCCCAGGTAAGGGTGCCGTCGGCCGCGAGATATTTTGTGATATCAACCACTTTTAAAGCATCGATAATCGTCGATTTATCGTCCACCACAGGTTGTGGTGCCCACTGGTATTCATTCCAGTAAGGCAAAGGCGTTGGGTGCATCTTGGCCAGTGTTTTTTCGACGAAACGCTCTACCCGCGGTGCGGTTGCCAGGATAACTTCAGAAAGTCCGCATTCGGGAGTTGTAGTTTTAATGATGAGGCGGAAACCGGTTGCTGTTGCAGAAGGAAATGAAATTACTACCGGGGCATAAGGCTTAAAACCCACATTCAGTGCCGGGTTAGAACGGTTGATTTGAAATTCGGAGAGTGTCTGGTATTTGCCGGTTGAAGTTTTGACCTGGAACTGTGCAGTGGCAAGCATTGGATGTTCTGTCGTGCGAACCGAGAGACTTCGTGCAGTAAATGGTGCATTAGCTTCCATGTTAATTATGAATTCGCCTCCTGACGGGAAATTGATTCCCGTCTTTTGATCTCCATCCATAACTTTAGCTAGATCGGCAACGAGTGGAGCAGAAGTAATTTTCCCGTTTTGGGTATTCAGTACAAGCTGGTCATCCATCGGCGCCGGAAAAGCAATGACTTTGACATCCTGAAAAAGATCAATCGGTTTTTCCAGCTTTTGTGCAAACTTCGTTGGGCCTTTCACATGCAATTCTGAAGACGTAAGATAACGCATGGCTGCATCTGCTTTCACCCATGGACCACCTGACTGGCTCCAGCCCGGAGAGTTGAAGATTCCAATTTCGATTTTGAGTTTTGTAGCTGTTTTAAGGGCTTCATGCAGTATCTCCCACCACTCATCACTGAGCATTTTGACCTTTCCATAGGGGATATCACTTAAGCCGATATTGCCTATAAAGGCACGGTTGATACCCGCTTTTTTCATTGAATTAAGATCTTTTACAACTCCCTCCTTCGAAATATTGTCAGAAATCCAATACCAGTAGACGCTGGTTTGTATCGAGTCGGGTGGAGTAATGAAGCCGGTTTCCAGAGTCGTGTGCGGGTTTTGTGCGATATCTGATGTGCACGCAGCAATAAAAAATGCAGCTGCCAGACAGTTAATCAACAGTAATGTTTTTTTCATAAAATATTAATTTAATTCTTACTCATTGTTAATGTTTCGAGTTTGTTTAATCCTCGTTTCGGAGTATCTTTTACAACAATATAATTGTACGGCTTCCAAGACAGCTGAGATTTTTTATCTTTTCGTTCTATTCCGTCACAAATTCATAATTGCCTGATTGAACTTCTAAGGTAACCTTCCCTTTTTGATAATTTATAAATCGTACTCCTTTTACTTTGGATGTACTATTCCCACCTTCAGTGATCTTCTTCGGATCGGTCACCGGGAGGTAAAGAGTGGCCGTAGTGTTGGCAGGAACAGCGACAGAATAAATCTTTTTACCATTTTCCAAACGCCACCCGCTTTCAATCCGGCCGTACATCGAATCATAGTGCCCTTTTGCAGATGTCATCTGTCCGGTTGGATCAATTTCAGGCTGAAGAATGAATTTTTTGAAACCCGGTTCATCACGCTGGATTCCCAACGAATAAGCCATCATCCATTGACCAACTGCACCAAATGAGTAGTGGTTAAAAGAATTCATCCCATTATTTCCGCCAAAACCGTGTTCCACGGTATAACCATTCAAACGTTCCCAGATGCTGGTTGCTCCCTGCTCAATTGAATAAAGCCACGAAGGATATTGGTTGTTCTGCAATAGCTTGTATGCCAGTTCGCTTAGCCCATTATCAGACAATGCCTTGCTGATCCAGGCAGTACCAATAAACCCAGTCATCAGCGAGTAGGCAGGACGTAAATCACCCCCATCATCTTTATTTTGACGTTTAACGGTTTCAGCCAGATTCTGAATCATAGCCGGTTTATTCTCAGCATTGAACAAATCCAAAGCAAGTCCTACGGCATAGGACGTTTGTGTGTCAGCCACTTTAAACGCTGCAGGTACTGCAGGAAGCCCGGCGGGATCCATTCGTCGACCTCCCATAAAACCCAAGGTTTTTTTATCGGCATTTACAAAAGTTTTATTAAAGAACTCCCTGCGTTTTTCATACATAACCTGGTACTTCTCTGCATCACCGGTTTTTCGCAGGACTTTGGCCACTTTGGACATAATCCCAAGATCATAAGCATGATATGCGGTTACCAGGAATGCTGTTCCAAGTATGTTATTCTGTGTACCGAGCCAGTCGCCAAGTTGTCCGTCAGAACTCAGACCGGTTTTAGGATCAATTGTGGTTTCCAGATAATCCATATATTTAACCATCGCCTGGTAATGTTGCTCCAAAAGTCCTGCATCCTTATACTGCAGGTAGGTCTCCCATGGAACGACTATTCCTGCGCTACCCCATAAAACACCGCCAAAACCACCGCCTACGGGTGAAACATCGGCAAATTTGCCTTTAGCGGACTGCACATCGCGCATCGCATACATGTGGCGGGTAAGGAACGGACCGGCATTTGAGACATAGGTAGCCGTGCGTGAAAAGACGCTGATATCGCCCGACCAGCCCATACGCTCGTTACGCTGCGGACAATCGGTTGGAATGGTTAAGAAATTATCGACATTCGACCAAACCAGGTTTGACCAGAGCTGGTTAACTTTTGGATTCGAAGTTGTATAATCGGCAGTCAAAGACCTGACAGAACTAATTACGATTCCTTCCACATTCTCCAACGCAAGAGGTTCATCAATACCGGTAATCTCGATATACTGATACCCATGAGAAGTAAAGTGTGGCTGGATTACCTGTTCCCCGTCTTTCATGATCCAGGTGTCCTGGCTCAGTGCTGCACGATAGTTCTCGGTCATCAGTGCCCCAACATTTTTGGCTGAAGCGGGCAGGTTGGGATATAACATCTCCGATACCCTGAGTGTGATTTTGGAACCCGCTTTTCCATCTTTGATTGTAATTTTTGGTACTCCGACGAAGTTTTGACCCATGTTATAAACAAAAACTTTAGGCCGTACTTCTTTTACGCTTTGTGCTTTAAGCCTCTTATAAATGCCTGCATTATTACCAATCTGCCCGGTAATGGATAATTGATCCCAGTTCATTTCATCTTTGGCTCCCCTGAAATCAACCTCACCTTCCTGGTAGGCTGTTCCCTTCAGATCGATTGCAGTTGCTTTTTTCCACATGCCATCGTCATATGAAGCGTTGGTCCAACCTTCAATTGCAGCTTCCTTGCTGGCATCGTATGCTTCGCCAAAATCCAGACTACTATAGATTATTGGACCATTATTGTAATATTTCCAGTCCTTATTATTTGTGGTAATCACACTTTTAGAACCATCGGCATAACTAATTACCAGCTTGGCCAGCAGTGACTGCCGGTCGCCAAAATGATTCCAGATGTTACCAAAACTAAGCAGACCGCTCCACCATCCTTCGCTCAACATGGCTCCAACAGCATTTTCGCCGGTTTTCACCATATCAGTAACATCGTATGTTTGATAGAAATGGGTGATGTTGTACTGTGAAAGCCCCGGATTGTAATAATCATCGCCAACCCTTTTGCCATTCAGATAAACCTCATAGATACCCCGGGCAGTAACGTATAACCGGGCAGCTGCGATGCTTTTCGCGCTGGTTTTAAATTCTGTCCGAAGCATTGGAACTGAGTTCCTGCTTGGATTTGCTGTCACAAAAGAACCGTTGGTTCCTCCCGTTAAACTATATTTCCCGTTTGCAATTGAAAGTCCGGAATTGGAATCAGCAGCATAAACGGAGTATATACTTTTAGAAGATGTGCCTGCGAGATCTTCAGAAAAAAGAGTAGAATTTGGATACCTGCAATTGCTTACCACGACATCAGAGAAAGTAGCTTTCTGTCCGGCATCTACTGAAAAGCCGATATCGCAAAGCATTCCAAAGGTGAGAGCATCACCACCCATACCGGCTGAATTCGCATTAACCGAAGCACCACCACCCATCCGCCTCATGACTTCGCGGGGAACTCCCGGAATAGATGGCTGATTTTCTGATGCAGCCGGCATGACAATAAATGATGAACTTCCGTTTAATGAGATGGATATATAACCAAACTGGCTACGGATGCTTAATTCATGCTCCTTATTTTTATTTGAATTATTTATAAATTCCGTTTGAACTTCAAACGTTTTTAGTGGCGTGGCAGGTGAGTCTGCATCCTTATATCCGGCACGATAGATGTTTAATTTTGCTTTTCCGTTTTCAGTACCATCAATGGGCGAAATATCAAGTTCAATCTTTATATAACTCTCATTTTTCTTGTTTTCAACCTGAAAAATATTCAGATATTTATTCATTAATCTCGGGTCGTTTGCGCCGTAAATAAAACTTGCACGTTTACTTCCCTTTTCGATAGTCTGTTTATATTTTAAATCAAAAATTGACAGGTAAGGAGAATACAAAACCAGGTCATCGTTGTTGCCACCAATCCAGGTGGCGCCATCCCATGCCGAAAGCTGAGGATCCGGATTTAACAGCCCGGTTTCGAACCAGGAAGATTCGACGGCTGTTTTTCCGGTCTGATCCCATGCCGTAACACTCCATTTGTACCTGGTAGTTGGTTGAAGCGGTTTACCAGCATATTGAATATTCAGCGATTTATTGTCAGTAATCTTTTTGCTGTCCCACATCATTTTCCCGTCTGAACCGGTGACAACCAGCTGATAAGCAGCCTGTGAAAAGCCCCGTTCTTCTTCAGAGGTACTCATTTGCCAGCTAAACCTTGGTGTTTTCACATCTATGCCAAGCGGAGTTTTTGCATATTCACAAACGAGCTGCTTAACCCCGGTTTTTGCAATCGCCGAAATGGGTAATACACTACATAACAATATAATGGCAGTAATAATCGGATAATGGTTTGTTTTTTTCATAAATTGAATAATTATGTTTCAAGGACAAAATTTTCGGTGTACCGGTTAAAATATGACGATTAAATTTTGTTTAATTGACCATAAAAAAAATTACAATTTTGGAACCTGTTTTCAATATCTAAAACTCCGGCTCATATTTCATTTCAATAGATTCCCAGTGAATCTGCCTGATGACGATGTTTCGTATTCTAATTTTGCTGCAATAAGCTTCAAATCCAACTTTGGCATATTTCTGATTATCGATAGGATCCGGATCCATTGCCTCCAGCAATAATTTACCATCCGCAAAAATAAAACATTGGCCATCAATACTCCCGGCCATAATTTTATAAAGTTTACCAGGTTTGAAATTTAATAAAGGTGTGCCGACCATAAACTTGTACTCGTTTGACTTTTCAATTCCCACTTTACCCCTCCACCATCCCTGCAAGCCAGCCACATAAGCAATTCCCCGCTGATCTTTATCCGAAAGCCATTCACCATTCCACATCACGTTGATATCGTGCGACGAGGGCAAAATGGTTTGCGCTTCGAATTCCACGAGAACATTTCCGGGGAAATCCTGTTTCAAGATAACCATTCCCGGCCAGTTTCCCCTGTTTTCGCCAACAAGCCAGCCACCTTCAACTTTCCATTGACTATGGTGAATTGTCCAGAGCCTTGAAAGATTATCGGATGTAACCGGCTGATTGTAAAGAATTTTAGAAGAACTCATCACAATTATTTTTTTCATCAGGACCAGTGTGTCAGTCATAACTGCGGATTTGGACTTGGAATTTTTGTCGATTGCATTGGCTCTGAAGCCATAGCACGAACATAAAAATAATAAAATAATAAGATTTTTTCTCATGCTGAATTATAATTTAAGAGTTACTGGTATCAAATTTTGATTTTTCTACTCGGCATTGACATATTTAATCATATACTCGGAATCCGGCATATCTACTTTTAGTTCAAATACATTATTTCCCAAATCAGCAACATTACCCCTATTCGTTTTGGGCGTTTTTGAGCTTCGGAATTTAAGTGTACCACCTTGCTGCATACTTTTAATTTTTATTACTGTCTTCGAAATTGACAAATCAATATTGCCAAAAGGGGTTGGTACAGATCCTTCCAACCAATCCAGTCCTCCCAAATGAGGCTCACACATCCAAGATTTATAACCTGCCGATTTCGGCTGCACACCCAGGTAATATTTACCCAATAGATAAACCGGGCTGGCACCCCAGGCATGGCAAAGGCTTCTGCCATAAGGCCTTCCATACATTGCCAAATGTTGAGTCCCTTTTTCTTTCGGGTTATAAACTTCCCAAAATGTGGTTGCGCCTAAATCAAGCATCCCACCCCAGTAGTTTAACATTTCATTGACAACATATTTATGTTCGCCAATTTCGCATAAGGCTGCCAGTTCATAGAAACGCATATATGGAGTGGTAATTGACTGAACACTATCGTTCATTAAGACATGCTTTTTTACATCTTCACTTTTTTTCTCATCTAAATAGCCATACATAAGGGCGAACATATTTGAATAGCGGGTTACATAATTTATTTGTTTGTCGTTCTTCCTGTTATGGACAAGTGCATGTAAATTGTCATTCCAGAAAAGTTGCAAGGTCCTTGCCTTCATGTCCGTTGCCAAAATGCTGTATTTATTCGCGTTTTCAGTGTCATTCATTATTTTGGCACATGCTGCCAGTGTTTCCAGGCTTCGTGCGTAGAGTACCTGGTATGCGCTTAATTCACCCTCTTTATTCATATCGGCCCAGTCGAGGTAAATCCAGTCGGAAGTCCTTCCTACAATAAAGTTATTTTTGTTTAAACGTGTGGCACAAAAGTCCATCATGGTAAGCATTTTCGGATACATCATTTTAATCAAACTGGCATCGCCAGTGTAAAGGTAAAAATCGTAAATGCTTAAAAACCAATAATAAGAATAATCAACTATATGATTGATATGGGCTTCTACTGGATCTTTTCCGCGTTCGGCAATGATGGAACGACGGTTAACATCGGTATCGAAGAATAGGTAGTAATTCATTAAAAAACTTTGAATGGCATCGCCTGCCCACAACCAACGGTCGCGTTTAATCCCGTCGAGCATAAATTCGCGGGTCGTCAGGCTTAAGGTATATGCAGAAACATCCCAGATTTTATTCAATTTGTCGTTCGAACACCTGAATTTTCCTTTTTGAGTTAACGGTAATGATTCGGTAATAAAAGAGCAGTTTGAAATTGTTACATTTTTTGAAGGTAAAACATAGGCGAAACGAAGCGCTTTCGAACTTTTTAGTGTGTAGCTTGCTGAAGAATCTTTTGTTATTATAATCCTATCGTAGGTTTCGCATGAATCGGGCGAAAGGGCTTCTTCCCTTGATTCTCCATAGCATATTTTCACTTCACCAGTGCCCTTTATGCCTTTCAGACGCAAATAGCCAAAGGTTTCTTTGCCAAAATCGAGCAAAATATTGCTGTTTATATTTTCAGTTTTCACAGGAGATATTTCACTGAAATTAAATCGAAAATTAACCGGCGAAGCATCAATACAATTGTAATCTCCGAACGCGGCCGGAATCCATTGGGTATTATAACACGAAACGCGCCATGACGAATCGGATACTAATATTGTGCCTTTAACATATAAACAAGGCACGGTATCATAGTTAGCTATATCAATGGAAATGGAATGTTTGCCGGCGGGAATTTTCAACCTGTCGGTGTGTTCAGGATAATATTGGGAATCTATCTTTACATTGAACCTGCCGGTTGTTTTAATTTCAATTTCCTCGGGTTGGGAAAGTGTAAACTCCTTTTTAAAGTTGATAGCGCCATAGTGCGTATCAACCCTGAAGAATGCCGGATAAAAAGCGCTTCGTTCGGTACGGCGCAAACTCACCTCTTTATGAAGCCATAATTCATAATCGCCGGGAAACCAGATCCAGGTTGCTTTTGGTTGCGCCTGACCCTGAGTAACGAAGTATCCCGAGAATAAAATTATTACTGAAATTAATAATCGTTTCATTGCTGATTTTTAATTGAATAAAGCACTACTAATATATCATTTAACACCATAAACCTTTTGTTGAAAAAACGAATCGATTGTTATTCCGACAAATCAGATTGTTTATTTTGATGGGATACCAGGTCTTGGTTCATCGCGGTAAAGAATCTTCCAGGTTTTTTCAGGAAAAACACCGTTCATAAAAAGAGGCTGGGGAATCCAGACCCGGAACATGTTTTTCTCACTGTACTGGTTTCCCGCTGATGCATAATCGCACATCACCAGGTTGACCTGTTTATGATCAAAAAAGTGAGTATGCCTGTACAGGAAAGGGACTTCAAAAGCCATCCATACATTTGATGGTTTCGCAGCGGAAGGAGTTAATTCTATATATTGTTGGGGCGAGTCAGCTGTAAGGCAAGGTGCAGGCAATACATATTTTAATCCGCCAAGTTCGTCTTTGTGCTGCCACTGTGTTCCCTGTGGAAGAATCCAAAGGTTATAATTCTCCGCTTTTACCATCCGGTTGTCCAGCGCAAGAACAATCGGGCCGCGCATAACAGCCAGGTCGTTGACGCTTCCCGGGGCCCTGATAATTCGTCCCCGGAGGTCCATTTCCAGCCGGATCTCATCTCCTTTTTTCCAATTTCGTTCAATGCGTGAATAAGTTCCCGGTACGCATTTTATTTGTTCATCATTTACAATGAGTTTTGCGTTTTTGTTCCAGGCTGGAATCCTGAGGCTGATTGTAAACCGTTCAGTTTTGGGAAGGTCAATATGAATCAAAATATCTTTGTTCTCCGGGTAACCGGTTTCCTGGGTGATTTTTAATTCTGTACCAGTTCCGAGTTTTTGCACCCAGGTACCCTTGCTATACAAATTGATTACCGGACCCGATTTACCTTTCATTACCGACCATCCTGGTGTAATCAACATACCTCTTGGTCCATTGGCAACACAACAACTTGAATTGCAAACCGGAACCTGCAACGGTGAAGGCATCCTTTCGCCGGTAAGCGGCGAGAAATAGGCCCACCATTTACCTTCGTCAATCATTGCCCCCATTAAGGCATTGTAAAGCGATACTTCAATCTGATCTGCCCAGACAGGATCTCCGGTCAGTTGCAACAACTGGTAACACAACTTCATCCAGGTTACGGTAAAGCATGTTTCCATAGGTTGTTCGAGAATTTCGGTTTGACGGTTGGCGCCGTCGCACCACAACTCGCCGCTGGAACCGGAACCCACGATCATTATTTCTTTTTTCAGGACACTTTTGCCAAATTTAATGACGGCATTTAAAAGCTTTTTATCGCCGGTAACGCGGTACAACTCGCACAATCCCTCATAACACGACATCATTTCATAGCCTTTAGGGGCAGCTATCAGAATGGGATCAATGCCTGCCGTGGCATTTTCAATCAATCTCATCCCTTTTGGATTGTAATCATTGGCTTCGCTCCAAAGTTTTACCATGTATGTGGCAAAATCAAGATATTTCCGGTCTCCGGACCGTTGGTACACCAATACCACAGGTTCAAGCACGGAACAGGATGATAATGACCCGATGATCCGGAGCCCTGTTTCGGTGATTTTTTTCTTCCCAGGGCCGGCAATTTCGATGAGGGCATCGGTAGCACGACAAGCCGCTTTTAATGATTCCTTGTCTCCTGTTTGATCGTAGTGGGCAATAAGCCCCAGTATAACATATTTTCGGCCCCAAATGTCCCATGCACCTAAATCCTGACCCCTTGAATAACTACTGATTCGCCCGTCCGGATCCTGCGTTTTTAAAAGTGCTGCAACCGATTGATCCAATATATTCCGGTTAGCGGTGCTGGGCTGGTATCCATAGGCAAGGGCTGCGGAGGTGAACCATTTGCCCCAGAATTCACCTGTAAAACCACCTCCATCATCCAACTTATCTTTGAATGGCACTGTATAAAGCTCAAATTTTTTGGCCATCACACCATTAGCAATGCAATTATTCAATTTCTGCCCGATCACACCTTCAATTCTGGCTGAAGAAAGTACCGAAGGAGCCAATATATTCTGCACCACAATTGTCTTTACTTTATTTTCACCCTGGGTTTCAGCAGGCAATGAAACACACAAAGTGCAAACAAGGAAAATCGGTCTGAAAAAATAACTATACATTGTCTTCATAATTAGTAATTTGGTTTTATATGACCTTGCTTTTAAGCACAGGAACTGAAAGAACAAGCTTATCTTTTACAATCACAGATCCCTTTTTTGAAGCTTTCATTTCTGCCGGAATATTGATGGTAATTGGCACAGGTGTACTGATCTCATAAATGATCATATTGTTAGCCTTCTTCCATTTAATCATGATTGTCTTTCCTTCAGAAAGGGGTATCCTGCCTTCGGCACTTTCCAGGTCACCGGTATAAAGTCCCAGGTCGAAGGTATTTTTCTTTTGATCAAAGCGGTGTTGCAATCCAAGCACGTAGGTTGACAATTGCCAGGTAGGACTACCAGCCCATTGGTGACAGCGTGACCAGCGCGAGTCAAATACCTCAGTCCATGTCGTGCGGCCATCCTCCAGTGCCCATCCCCAGCATTTCCTGTACTGATCGAGTACAAATGCTGTTTCACCCTGTTCAATAAGCACCCGGAAGGCATATTGCGAGAAATACGGAGTTATCAGTTGCGGATTATTTGCACCAGGATCGCTCAGGAAAGGTGCCGACGGGTTATTCGGGAAACAATTCAGAATGTGTTTTTTGATATAGGTAATGGCTTCGGTGCGATGTGTCGCAGGAATAAATCCGGCGAGCATGCCCAGCACGGTACGGTGATACCCAATAATATCCCAGTCATAAAGGCCTGATTTGGTATTTTTCCCGAACCATGCAGTGATAATTTCTGAAATGTTCCCGCTGAGTTTCTTATATTCAGGGATCATTTCCTTTTTATTCAGCAATTCCGACCATTTAATCATGCCCTGTAAAGCAATGAAATAATGAAGATTCAAGCCCATATCGGCCGGTTCAGGGTTGGGAACATATCCCCAATCGATAAAAGCCCACCCGGCATCGTTACCAATACCCCATTGGGAAGAATATTTCTGAAAGGCGGCCATATTTCTGATTGCTGCCGGATATAATTCATCCAACAGCGTTTTGTCACCTGTCAGGCTGTAATAATTCAGGCAGGCAGAAACCCATTGGGCAGAAAATGTTGAGAGATAGGATTCTCCTCCGGGGCACAAACCAGCCACCAAACCATCGTTGCGGGCACATTGTGCACTTTGCACCAGTCCCCTCCGACAGATACGTATATCAGAAAAGCCTGCGGCTCCTATCCGCATACCGACACCCATGTCGCCGAGCCATTGCCCTCTTTCACGGGTAGGATTGTCAATCAGTGCATCTTCGGAACAGGATTTGTATGTTTCAATTCCTGTCCTCCATATTTTATTCAGAAGTTCATCATTGCACCTGAAGTCACCCTCAGGTTGATCATAATACGAGCGTTTAATAAACTTCTCCCCGACGAACTTAATTTCCTTTACGGGGGCAATAATATGTACTTCCACAAAACGTCCGCCTTTGGGATGTACCGGGAAAAACTCCTGGCCGCCGCCGCTGGCAATAAAATGATCGAGGTTGTAAGAATCGCTCCCCGAAAGTGTGATCCAGGGTGCTACCCGGCCATGGCTGAGCGATTCACTGTAAGCAAACTCAACGACAGCACCTGCAGGCAAATCCAGAACGAATTTTGGACGGGCAAGCATTACAAAGCCAAGGTCGTAACGTTTCCACAAGCCCTGGGGAGGCAGTTTGTCACAAACCAAGTCGCGGAGAAAAAAACGAGCCGAGGGATTATCCTTCTCATATCCATAAACTTCGGCAAGATTACCTTCTGCCATAAGCTTCGGAATGATTTCAACAGCCTTAACATTGCCAATTTTTGATTGGGTAAAAGTCCCTAATCCGCGGTTCACTTCAACCGGTATTTTCCATTTTGAGTCATCAAAATTTATGACCTGCCAGTCTTTAGGCAGTTTACGGGTATCCACCCATTCGACCCAGCCAAGTTCTGCGTTGATGCGGAGCTTTGTTGCTTCAAATCCATTTAATTGCTCGCTCTTCCAGCTGATTGCAATCTCATTGTCGTGTTGCAGAATACCGCATTGGAGAAAGGGTTGGATTGATTTCAGGATGCGTGTTTCAATGCCTTCATGATGAACGAGGACGGCTATCTGGTGATCGCCCTTTGTTAAAGGCACTTTTTTCGACTGGTATTCAGGATGCGCTACGGTATAACGATCAGGACCTTCGTAGAAATATTTCCCGTCCAGCCAAACGACATACCATGATGCACCTGATAATTGAATGTCCGCCATTCCTTCATCAGCCAGGCTGAATTTACCCCGGAATGCAACATAGGTATTTTCAGGCGTTGTTGCTGCAGAAATCCAAAGTGCGGGGCGGGTCAGCGTGTTATTTTGCCCTGAAGCCGAAAACTTTATGCTGCTCAGGGATAATAAAACCAGAAAAATAAGTCTGTACGATTTAAACTTTAACATGGCAGGTAAACTATTAAGATAATTAGGGTATAGTATGAACTACACCCTTATTTTCAGATAATTATCAAATATTTACATTGATCTTCAACCCTTGAATTGTTTTAGTCATTTACGACCTAATCCGGTAGCCGGATAACGGAACTGATACGTCCCTGAACCCAGGGCTAACGTTACTCCATTAGCCGACTGCTGCATCCCTTTTTTCATTTCTGCAGTAAAAGGTTTCAAATTAACAGTTACCTGTTCCTCCTTTGCCTGTGGTAAAGTGACCGATGCAGTTGTATTGGCAGGGATAACGATTTCATAGACAAAGTCTTCTCCTTCTAATTTCCATGCTGATTTTATCAACCCATACATTGATGAAAATTCAGCACTTGCATTTTTAAGTTCACCACCAGGATGAGGTGCGAGCAGAATGTGCTTATAACCTGGCATTTCCGGATCAATATCAATTCCGGCAACATGCCTGTAAAGCCACTCCCCTATTGCACCATAGGCATAATGATTGAAACTGTTCATCCCAATATCCTGGAAGGTACCATCAGGTTTCTGACCGTCCCAACGTTCCCAGATAGTGGTAGCTCCCTGCAAAACAGGATACAGCCACGAAGGATATTTTTTATTATTGAGCAGCATATAAGCCAGGTCATCACGGCCGATGTCAGATAATGTTTTACACAGTAAAGGTGTTCCAACAAATCCGGTCGTCAGGTGTCCGAATTTTTTAACATCATTGGCAAAGTAGTTTGCTGCCGGCTCAACAAGGTTTTCAGGAAGCATATGAAATGCAAGTGCCAAAGCATATGCAGTTTGAGTATGAGAGACCAATCTTCCGCTGGGAGTCACAAATTCACGGTTAAAAGCAGTTTTAATGTCACCTGCCAGTTTCTGATATTTCGCGGCATCCTCTTTTTGCCCTAAAACATCAGCTATTTTAGCCAGTAAAGTTGTTGAATAGCAATAGTAGGCAGTTGCAATTAAATCCTTTTCGGTTGTTGCACCCGTATAGTCTGAATTATTAGATGCAAAAGCCAGCCAGTCACCAAAATGCGTATCTCCTATCCAGAGATTTTTTTCGCCTGCCCTGCCATTCATGTATTTTATCCACGCTTTCATACTGGGGTATTGTTTTTCCAGGATCCGCTGATCACCATAGGCGAGGTACACTGTCCATGGAACAACAATAGCTACATCGGCCCATGCGGTTGAACCCCCTTCACCGTTTAACACATCGGGAATTACATGAGGGACTTTTCCGTCCGGAGCCTGATCAGCAGCCACATCGCCCATCCATTTGGTATAAAAAGCAGCCACATCGAAATTAAAAGCAGCGGTCATGCTAAATACCTGCGCGTCGCCGGTCCAGCCCAGGCGTTCGTCGCGCTGCGGACAATCGGTGGGAACATCCAGAAAATTCCCCTTCTGACCCCATTGAATATTGTGCTGCAGTTTATTAATTAAAGTATCCGAGCAACTGAATGTTCCGGTAGGTTTCATATCCGAATGAATAACAACGCCTGTAATCTGATCCAATGCAGGTTCAGACGTCAGCCCTTCAATCTTCACAAAACGGAAACCATGGAACGTAAAATTAGGTTCGTATATTTCAGTTCCTTCACCTTTAAGAAAATAAACGTCAGTGGCTTTGGCTGCACGAAGGTTGTCGGTATAAAAATTACCGGCTTTGTCGAGTACCTCGGCAAATTTCAGCGTTACCTGGTCTCCCTTTTTGCCTGAAACTTTTAATTTCACCCAGCCTACCATATTCTGCCCCATGTCGAAAACTTTTTCACCTTTGGGGGTTGTAATTATTTTAATTGCTTTGATTTCCTGGATAGCCTTTACCGGAACACCCTGAGGTGCTATAAGGATATCGTTTGATTGATCGAAAACGCGTGAATCACTCCATTTTGCCATATCATAACCGGTTTGATCCCATCCTGTCAGTTCAAGACGTGCATCATAAGTTTCTCCGTTATAGATATCCGATCCTATCACGGGGCCATTGGAGGTTGCCTTCCAGCTAGTGTCAGTACCAAATGATTCAGTTGTCCCATCGGTATAGGATATTTGAAGTTGAACTATGAGTGCGAGTTGATCTCCATAATAAGCCCCTTTATCTGACCATCCGAGATTCCCGCGATACCAACCATCCGCCAGTACGACACCAATTGCATTCTTCCCTTTCAACATTGAAGTGATGTCATAGGTCTGGTATTGCACCCGCTTTTTATAACTTGTCCATCCCGGTGTAAAAAGGTCGGACGATACTTTAGCTCCGTTGAGGTTTAATTTATACAATCCTAATGATGATACATATGCTCTCGCTGATTTGACTTTTTTAGAAATAGTGAATTCTTTTCTGAAATACTGAGCCGGTAATGACTCCTTCACCTCTTTGGATTTTCCGAAGGTGATCCATTTCCCTTTCCATTCTGTAGGCTTTAGTATCCCCATCTCCCACCAGGCTGGTGCACTCCAGTCTGTAGCTTTGTTTTTGCTGTCCCACATGCGAACCTGCCAGTAAACGCGCTGCATTGAAAGCAAGGCAGTGCCGTTGTAAACCACGCTGACAGACTGGGAAGAGTTCACCTTACCTGTGGACCACATCAATTGTTTCGAATTGAGTTGCCCCGGTGAGCCGGCTACCCTGATTTCGTATGCAGACTGCATCACGTCGTTTTCGGAAGCTGACAGTTGCCAGCTAAGCCTTGGCTGCATGACATCAATCCCCAAAGGATTTGTTTTGTACTCACAAATAAGTTGCTTCACCTCGTTTTTAGCAAAAGCAGTTAAACAGCTCACACTAAATAGCAATATGATGCCCGTGACCCTTAAATAACATTTTGTTCTTTTCATAAAAATGATAATTATTTGACTAATACTATACTTGAAATTACTTTTTGCAATGTTTAAAATCTTTAGCACACATGCCTTCTTTAAAACTTAGTCTTACATTAGTTTTTACAGACCATAACAATTGTACTTTCTAATTCTCTGACAAACTTACCAGCTTTACCGGTCCCAGCAAACCTGATTCTTTTAATGGCGAATTGGCCTGATAGAATGGCATGGTTGTATAAGTTATCTTATTCGTTACGCCTGGTTGCACATCACCTATCAACCTGTTTACCCAAAGGTTGGTCACCTTGACTTCAAGTGCATTTTCTCCCGTTTTCATCGACTCTGTCACATTCACCCTGAATGGTGTTTTCCAGACTATTCCCAGTGATTTGCCGTTTATTACCACTTCAGCAAGGTTTTTTACCGAACCCAGGTCAAGCCAGATTTGAGCACCCTCTTTAAACCAGGTAGCCTGAGCCTGAATGGTTTTTGTATAGCTTGCAGTGCCTGAGAAGTATTTTACTCCCTGATCGGCATTTTCATTCCATGAATTCAGCTGTTCAAGCGTGATCTTTTCAGGTGCTCCACGGTGAGGCTGAAAGCTTAAATTCCATGCACCGTCAATTGCGGCAATTTGTGTTTCAATGGGTTGCTTAGCTTCAAAAGATGATGATTTAGCTTTCTTGCGGAAAACAACAAAAACGGCATCGCTTGGTTTCAGCTTCAATGGCACAGTCGTGCGCCCGTCCTTAATCGTATAGGATGCCAGTTTAATCTCTCCGGTTTCAGGGTTCCATATTTCGGCTGCTTTAACACTTACACTAAAAGTTGCTACAAGATTTTCAGCACTGTTATTGCGGTTGTTGACCCAATATATATCAATATCTTCCAGTCTCCGATGAACAAACAAAAGATTTGTGGCTTCTGTTGATTTTGTATATTCAAAATCAGGAGTTACCTTTATGGCAGTAAGAACTTCCGCAATACTCTGACCTGCAAAGACTTTTCCTTTACCAACACTGTTTACCCCTTTATCGTTGGCCCAAAGCTCATCGACAATGGTTTTGAATTCAGCCTGGTCATCGCTCAGGCTGGGTGTACCAACCGGTTTTTCACCGACTACGGCAGCTCCCGATTTCACCATTTCGCTGATCTTGCGCAATACCGGCAAAGACATCTGCTTACTGTTAGCATCAAGAGCAAGCAACCTGTAGTTCATCCCGCTTGGTGTTACTATCTGACCCTCTTTATTTACTGTCAGTATATTTAAAATAATGTCTGCATTAACGAAGTCATAATTATAGCTTGAAGGAACATCAGGTAATTTATCCCCAAAAAGAGCAGTGATGTTGTTGTCCTCTCCGTAAAAATAGGCGACATCAGCAACAAATTTTCCCTGTTGAAGCATATATGAACTTCGTGAAAGGTAGGTAGTCCACGGTTTAGCTTGTTCCCCCCAGGTTTCGTGACGGGTAAACCATTGACCGAAAGGCCCCAGGCCAAGACCGGGCATCTTATCATTCACCGGTTGGTGCACTGAAGTGTGGATCACAAACCGGTTAAGTCCGTTGGCCAGCTCCATATCAGCTGTTGGCTTCAGGGTTTCGGGTGACCAGGCCCACGCTGATCCGATAGCCGTCATTGATTCGGCAGCCACAAGATTTTGTCCATAGATATGAGCCACAGATGCTGACTCACGAACATCGGCCTTATAACCTGTTGCGACTTCGCTTCCGGGATTAAGACCCGGGGTCCATGTGGCACTCATCGGAATGGCTGATTTGCGCTTCACTTCCATACCATCACCAATAAAAGCCCGGCCGCTTTCGTGCGATTCAGTATAGCGTTTCATGCCTCGTTCTTTCAAAATATCTGTGAGTTGGTCATAATGGTTTTCAGCAACCAAATCAGCCAGAGTTTTCCTGAAATCCCAAAGAAAACGATCACTGGCTCCTACACTTTCTACAATATGTCCGATAAGAACAGGAAACCATGGAGTCATATCATATCCCCGACGATTTTTAAATTCGGCAGGCATATTCTCTGTCCAGTTTTGGGTACCGGCTTCCCAGCTATCGGTGATCATATATTGCAATCCTTTCTTACCCATGAGCCCGCCAGTGGCATCTTTATATTGATCGAGATAGTTGGTAAAGTAATTCTTTACATGCGATGCATTCAGTTTATCCACTTCCAGTCCGGTTGCTTCGGGCGATGCCGGTGAGTTTTTATGCCCTGTTAGTGAATATCCTAAACGTAAAACGATCCAATTACCAGCTGGTGGTGTCCATTCCAGCGTGCCGTCAGCTTTCATCTTGGTCGTAAGGTCGATTACATCCGCTTTTTGGATAGCTTCGCCTGCCTTTATTTCAGGGGTAGGAAATTTATAGAGATCTTTAGCGGTTGCAAATGCAGCTTTTTCTTCAAAACAATTCACACGGGCTACCCGATGCAAATCAAGTTCGGCAATTGGGATTCCGGTAGGACCTTTGGGCGTCACTCCGCCAGCAATGCCAAAAAGAGCACCTAAATTAAAGACAGGTTCTGGCGGTGGTGTTTGCCAGGTAAACCGGAAATATTTTGCGGTAACAGGCAGGAATGTCAAAGTCTTTTCAGCCACACCCCCGGTAGGAATATCAATTACTTTATCGAATTTTTTCCCGTCAGTGCTGAATTCCAATGAACGGGTATTCTTGTCCGCACCAAAGCCAAACTGACCTCGGGAGCCACCTCCCACAATGGTAAGAGATTGCATCGTTTCAGGCTGGGCAAATTCATACATGATCCATGCATTTTCACCAGGTTTAGCATAAGGTAACGATGTGGAGGTAACCAAATCTCCGTCGGTAAGGGCGGCAAGATTAAACCTTCCTCCGTTTGATGTCACTTTAGGATTTAGAGTGGCAATCGATAAATCTGTATCAGCTAAACGACAGGCAACCACAGCTGCATCAGCATAATATTGAATCGGCGCAACTTCCGCAGTTCCGGTTAATGAGAATGCCTCCTTAAAAGCTATGTTCTGGAAAGGCCCGGTGGTGCTTGGTGGTTTGGGGAGCATTCCTGAAAATGGTTTTCCTCCTTCAATTCGCTTTTCGCTCCATACCAGTTTTTTCATGGCTTGTTCAGGTTTTACCCATGGACCGCCGCTTTCGCTCCACCCGGGTGAGCCTGCAATTGCCATCTCCAGACCTAAGGAGTCGGCCAGCTTTGTAGTGAAAAGAAATGCATCTTTCCACTCCGGAGTCATATAAACCATGCGTTTTTCAACAATCTGGGGTGTCATAAATGCAGCATCAAAATTTTGGAATCCCCCAATACCAACGCGGTGCATCCAATTCAGGTCTGCTTTTATACCCTCCTTAGTGATATTGCCGTTCATCCAATGCCACCAAACCCTCGGTTTTGCACTATCCGGCGGATTTACAAATCCGGCTTCAAGGTCGACTGATGTTTTGGCAGGTTCTTTTGTGCATTTTACAAAACCCATACAAAATGAAAGCAATAGTATAGGCAGAATTAAAAATCTCATTATGTGACTTTTGATATGTACTTTCATAATCATTTTTTAAAAGTGTCAAATTTTAATAAAAGAGGGAATCTTTCGATCCCTCTTTTATTCCTTTTTTCATGATGAACTTTCTCGATCCGAATACAAAATTGCCTTGGTGCATATTTTTGATCTCTCCTGCTTTGGCAATATCTCCGATTAAAACTGGTATTAACTCACGTTACCGGGTAAAGGTGCTAATTAGCAGTCAGGTTTACAAACTTTACCGGTCCAAGAAGTCCTGAGGGCAAAAGCGGTGAATTTGCCTCGTAGAAATCCTGTGTTGTATAGGTAATTTTTGTTTTTGTACCTTTTTGCTGATCTCCGATGAGCCTGTTCACCCAAAGGTTGGTTACTTTCACCTCTACCATATTCTCTCCCTGTTTAAGTGAGGCGGTCACATTTACCCGGAATGGCGTTTTCCATACAATTCCCGATGATTTGCCATTGATCACAACTTCAGCGAGGTTTTTAACCGATCCAAGGTCAAGCCAGATCTGGGAACCTTCTTTGAACCAGTCAGCAGGGGCCTGAATGGTTTTTGTATAGTTACCCGTTCCGGAGAAATATTTTACACCCGGGTCGGTATTTTCGCTCCAGGAAGTAAGTTCGTTCAGTACAATATTCTCAGTTTTGCCAATTTTCGGCTGTAAACTGACATTCCAGGCACCTTCAATTACAGCAAGTTGCGTTTCAACCGGTTGCTTCAGCGCCACAGCGGAGGATTTGGCTTTTTTACGGAAAACGACAAATATTGCATCGTTTGGTTCCATTTTCAGCGATACTTTTGTGTGTCCTTCTGCAATGCTATAGGATGCATCTTCAATTAAACCTGTCTCAGGATGCCAAATTTCGGCTGCTTTTCCCGTGATCCTGAAGGTTGCATCAAGGTTCTCAACCTTGTTTTTGCGGTTGTTGACCCAATATATATCAGCATCATCCAATTTGCGGTGGACGAACAGAAGATCTGTAGAATCCTGGTTGATCGTGTATTCAAAATCAGGGGTTACCTTCATTAAAGCCAATGCTTCAGCAATTGTCTGACCTGCATAAACTTTGCCTTTAGCTGACTTATTTTCACCGGTTCCGGCTCCCCATAACTTATCGGTAATGGTTTTAAATTCATCCTGGTTATCCGACAAGCTGGGTGTCATCTCCGGCTTTGCTCCAACTAAGCTTGCTCCTGCCTGCACCATTTCGTTAATCTTACGTAAGACAGTCAATGACATGTATTTACTGTTAGCATCAAGCGCAAGCAACCTGTAGGTCATCCCGCTGGGTGTAATTATCTCTCCGTTTGTATTTACCGACAGGATATTTGCAACAATGTCGGCGTTTACGAAGTCGTAATTATATTTAGAGGGAACATCTGGTAATTTGTCGCTGAAAAGTGCGGTAATATTATTGTCCTCACCATAGAAATAGGCAACATCAGCCACAAATTTTCCCTGTTGAAGCATAAAGGAACTACGGGCCAGGTAGGTTGTCCATGCTCCTGCTTCCTCTGCCCACGTCTCATTTCTTGTGAACCATTGACCGAAAGGCCCCAGGCCCAGGCCAGGCAATTTATCAAAAACCGGCTGGTGCACCGAACAATGGATTACGAAACGATTCAAACCACTGGCAAGTTCCATGTCGGCTGTTGGTTTCAGCGATTCGGGCGACCAGGCCCAGGGAGTACCAATGGCTGTCATAGACTCAGCGGCAACCAGGTTCTGCCCATAAATGTGGGCAACAGAAGCGGATTCACGAACATCGGCTTTGTGTACTGTTTGAATGGTATTGCTTCCAACAATCCTTGGGGTCCATGTTGCGCTCATCGGAATGTCGGCAGTGCGCTTAACCTCCATACCATCTACCACATATGCACGTCCACTCTCATGTGACTCGGTATACCGTCCCATTCCCTGTTCATGAAGTAAAGTGGTTAACTGGTCATAATGGTTCACAGCAGTCAGGTCACCGATAGTTTTACGAAAATCCCAAAGGAATTTGTCGCTGGCTTCGGCGCTTTCCACGATATGGCCGGTAAGTACCGGTAACCAGGGAAGAATATCATAACCACGCCGTGTTTTAAAATCGGTCATCATTTTGTCGGTCCAATTCAGGGTTCCTGCTTCCCAACTGTCAGTAATTATATACTTAAGCCCTTTCTTACCCATCAGTCCGCCGGTTGCATCTTTATACTGCCTGAGATATTCTGTAAAATAAGCTTTACAATGATCAGCGCTTAGCTTATCTACTTCAAGACCTGTAGCTTCAGGTGAAGCCGGGTGATTTTCCTTACCTGTCAAAGAATAGCCAAGACGGATAACAACCCAGCGGCCTGCCGGAGGTGTCCAGGTAAGTGTACCATCAGGCTGCATGTTGGATGTCAGGTCAACGACCTCATTTTTATTAACAACATCCGCGGCAGAAACAGCGGGCGTTGCCAGTGAATATAATTCTGCTTTGGCACTGAAACCTGCTTTATCCTCAAAACGGTTTACCCGTGCAACATTATACAACACCAGTTCGGCAATCTGCCTTCCCGCCGGAGCAGCTGATCTCCGATTTCCAGAAGCAGAACCATCGTCCTTTTTTGGTGGTAATGGAGCAATAAATGTGACCCGGAAAAATCTGGCTTTAACCGGTGAAAATGTGGTTGTATTTTGTGGTGATTCACCCCTTTTAAACTGTGATACGGTATTAAACTGGCGGCCATCATCACTTGATTCAAAAGCCTGGCTGTTATTGTTGCTGCCATTATACCTCCTGCTACCTCCCTGCATTACAATTGCAAAAGATTGAATCGCTTCAGGTTTGGCAAACTCAAACTGTATCCATGATTTTTCGCCAGGCTTGGCCTCTGGTAAAAATGTGGTTTTTTCCAGGTCACCATCGGTTAAAGAAGCAAGATCAAACTTTCCGCCACTGGAAGTAACCTTAGGCTTTAGTTCTGAAATTGGGATATCATTTTCAGGTACACGATATGCTACAACCGAAGCATCGGCATAATACTCGGGTATTGGAGCAGCTTTTTCTGAACGTTTGATTGCGATATTCTGAAATGTGCCAGTGGTCATTGGTGGTTTTGGCAGAATCCCCTTAAAGGGCTGACCACCCGCAACACGTGTTTCACTCCAGACAAATTTCTTCATGGCCTGGGCAGGTGTTACCCATGGGCCACCGCTCTCGCTCCACCCCGGTGAACCGGCAATAGCCATCTCAAGACCTAATGAGTCGGCTAGTTTTGTGGTAAAAAGAAATGCATCTTTCCATTCCGGTGTCATATAAACGAGTCGTTTATCGACAATCTGAGGTGAGGCCAATCCGGCATCAAAGTTCTGAAACCCGCCTACTCCAACACGTTTCATCCAGAGAAGGTCGGCTTTTATCCCTGCCTTACTGACATTTCCACTCATCCAATGCCACCATACACGAGGCTTGGCACTATCGGGCGGAGTAATAAATCCGGTTTCAAGATCGGTTAGTGCTTTTGCCGGCTGTTCACTGCAATTTACAAGACCCATACCTAATGAAAGCACCAGTATGGGCACAATAAAAAATCGCTTAAAATTTCTCCTTAAATGTACTTCCATAATCCTGTTTTTAAAGGTGTGAAATTTAAAAAAAATTATAATCTATTTTGAATAGGTAATCATTATTGTACTCAGAGGAGTGATTTTAAGGCTAAGTTCTTTATCCCCGGCTAGTTCTCCCTGAGTGTCTGATGCACTTTTAAATACCTTCACATTCTTCAAACCAGCTGTGCTGATTATTATTTCCTGTTCTTGCGGAAGGTAGTTTACAAAAAACTGTGCTTTACGGTCGCTGCCATACTGCCAGTTGGAGGTGAACACAGAGGGGAAATTAATATTCCTGCCACCCGGTTTGGTAATCATTGGCACATTAGTGACTCCTTCAAAAGGGAGAGGTTTCAACATTCTTCCTTCAACAAGAAAATCCTTACCAGCTCCGGTACGCCATACGTTGAGGTTTCGGACAAGTTGTTTAACCTGATCCTGATTGGGTGTTTCAGTTTCCCATAATGTTCCCCAGTCCCATATCATATCACCATTACCTCTTAATATCACAGTAAGCATGTCGCCTGCACAAAATGCATAAGCCAAACGCTGCAGAAAATTCATCGGACTCTTCTTCAAATCGATGGCTGCAGATACTCCATTCTGATTTCCCATGAAATTATTCACATATTCATGATTTACAAAGGCATAAGCGGGGACAGGTGTGCCAGTAAACAAATTGATTGTAGCCCTGGCGTCATTGTAGAGAAGGTAGGACAGATTGGCCTCCGATGCTGCTGCTTCGCAGCCCACAAGAAGTTTATAACCAGCGCCTTCAATAACAGGTTGAAATCCTTTAAAGATGTTGTGCATCGCCTCGTTTTGCCAGAGACCGGGACCATAGGCATGACCGTGAGTGGTACTATAACATGGATAACAACCACCTCCAAGGTTCTGATCAAAATACTGAATATAGTCCGTTTTACTGCTGGCAATTTTCGAAATCTGGTCCAGTACTACCTCCTTAACAAAACTATTGGCAGGACACATATCATAGCCAAGTCTTTGAGCATTCGGACCGGCGCAAACTCCGTTGGTAGCCAGTGTACCATCCGGAGCAACTTTCATCACCTTTTCCAAATGTTTTTCATTGTATTCTTTATACATATTGTAAGTGGTATCAGTATTACTTCGCAAAGTATAGCCTATTCCACTACAGTAAAGTCCAGCAAGATTGCCTTTTTCGTGTAAACCCTTTACAAATTCCAGGTAGTTTTTTTCACCGCCATAAGGAGGCCAGACATAAGGAGGAGCCCAGGGAGCAGAGCCCTCCCAGTGCATAAGCAAGGCCATTATTTTACTATTGAAATCCTTGTTGTATTTGCCGATTATTTTTAAGGCATTGGTGTAAGGATATAATTCATTGGGCGTCATATCACCCATATCTTTATGCCCACGTACCGGATAAGTAATCACAACCGGTGACTCGAAGTACCAATCCGGCAACATTTTATTGTCCTTAATTTTAGGAGGCACCGGCATTGCTGATGTTTCGCGCCAATTGCGGTAAATCGCAGCAGCATCATACCAGTCGCCGTCGAATACACCCATAACCATATCGTAAGGCATTTTATACATTCCTTTTCCGGCACCGCCGGCAAAAAGCCGGAAATCCATTTTTATCCCATTATTGTCTGTACCGTGGAACTCAATTCCTTTGGGATTACATTGTTCATCATGAGCCGCAAGATAAAGTCCTCCGGTGGCATTATAATAGGCCATGAACTGCATCTGAACAGATGAGGGATACAGGCCGCCCCAGCCCATTTGAGGATACTCAATCGGCCTGAACTTCATCCCATTTTCATCACGGATTTTTACATCTTCGATAAGGCATCCTTCCTGTGCAGGCCAAAAAATACGACCCGTTCCCCCGGTGGCAATCAAGTCATTAGTCACAACCAGATTCGGAAAATCAATATGATCAATTGTATAGGGCGTATTATTGTCAACGCTCAGGTTCCAGTGCATAAACGGGGAGTCTTTCGCCATGCTGACAGTAACCATAACCTTAAGATCAACATTTTTGAACTGACTATAGATCAATGTGATCAGTTCATCCTTGACAATAGTTTTACAATCCTGTGCCTGCTGTGCATTAAACTCATGTATTTCACCTTTTTGTGAGGCATCGCGAAAACGGATCGTAAAAAGCGGTCCTTCAGAACCAGGGGTATTGATAAGGTTTTTCCCTTTCTTTTCAATTGTTATGAGCGATCCAGTTTTCTTATTAAGTGTCAATTTATAAAAGCTGTTCTCATAGCTTATGACGTTACTGCTTGAGCAGGATGCCATTAAAATGACAACAATAATCAGGGATAGGAAGCTGCAGGTAATCTTTTTCATTTAATGATTTTGTTAGCATTCACTTTAATGATACCTATCTGCATATCGAGGGTATTGCCTGCTTCGTTAATCTGAGCAATAAATTTGGCATTATTTGCTGCAGTTGAGGCACTTAGATTAAGCGCAATATCATATTTTGCTTTGGGACTTATTTTTAATAACCCTACCGGTAAACCTGTTACTTCGTATCCGGCCGGAAGATCTTTAAGCATTAAAGAAATGCTCTTCTCTTTATTCGTCTTGTTTACAATACTAATATTTAATACTTTGGATCCTCCGCTCTTTATCTCAGGGGTTCCTGTATAGTCGCAGATGAATGATAATTCATCTGTATTACGGACAATTATATAAGGAGAACGTTTCCAGATTTTTGCGAGTTCAGTTTCATCAATTGAGAGTAATTTGGTTGCATTTGAAAGGTCGGTTTTACCGGAAGTCAATTTTACAGGCAATTTATAAAATTCAGCTACCCTCTTTTGCATTTCAAGTGTTTTATCTGTAAGGATCTGTAAAGTTGCGGGCACTTCAAATCCACTTGTAGCCACAGTTTTAATTCCATCTCCGATTGGTGCTCTCCATTTTTCAGGGATAACGCTTGTGCCATAAACTATTCCCAAAATGGAGCCCAGAGTAGCACCTGTACAATCAGTATCATCGCCGCAATTGACAGCAATGCAGATGGATTTGCCAAAATCACCATCGCCATAGAGCCAGCCAATAAGTGTAAAGGCAACATTTCGCGGAGCCTGGAACCAACCCAGATCCAACGTAGTTTTTATTACTGCTTCACGTGCCTGCTCCCATGTTAAGCCCTTTTTCTTTGCTTCAAGAGCAGAATTAACAGCTTTTGCAACAAGACAATCAGGAGGGATTGTCGACAAAGCAAATTGGATCAGCTTATTCATGTCTTTTTCAATAAATGCGGCACTTTCGAGTGTGGCAGTAAATATTTCGGCATAAGTACCTTCTGTACAACCGTGGTCAACGCATGCATCATTCCATGCAAATTCTGCAGCGAGCATTGGATTCCCGGGAGCAAGACATGCCCAGATTTCGGAACGGATCCATGCTCCGTTGCTTGTCTTCCATTTTGCATTGTTATATTCACCCGAAAGCGGAGGCATAATACCTGATCTCATATTCACCAAACCGACTCCATATTCGTTCCAGTCAACAGGCACATATTTAAGCCAGTATTCAGCGAATGTATACGCATCAACCTGGCAGTTGTTCTCTTCCATTGCTTTGAGCCAGAGGATTTGCAGATCAAGGTCATCGTTTGCTGCCGGTTCTCCCGCTTTAATGTTGATGTAGAAAGTAAGGTTATTGACTTCAGTTTTACCTTCAAAAGGCATCCCCAATGTTCCGCCTATATTTTTACCAAGCCAGCAGGCATAAACCTTGTCACGAAATTCAGCTTCGTTGATGGTCGCTTTTATTGGTTTCGCTTTACACTGGTTGGAAAAACACAGAATAGAAATACATAAGAGGAAGGCAATTTTGAATTTTAAAAACGGATTTTGTTTCATAAGTTTAATTTTTAATGAAGTTCCCAAAAATATTATTATTTGTAATGATGATTAGCTGATTAAAATTAACTGCTGAACTTATTGAGATGTGACGCTCCAGACAGCTCTTAATCCAGAAGGTTTGGATTCATTAAAATAAGTCTTTAAAAATGCCTCCGGATCTTTATCAAGCAACTCAATAGCCTGTCCAACAGGATCTGCATCACCCTGGTTTTGCTGATCCTCTAGAAGTATCATTCTTAGTTCGGTTAGGTTCACTTCTTTCACATTTCCTGTTTTCTCAAACGAGTGCATCAGCAACTTACAGAGGTTGGTTTCCCTGATATGGTAAACATAAGCCAAAACACGCTGCCGGAATCCTTCCAGTTCTTTTACACTCATATCAAATTCAAAAAAAATGCAATGACTTTGCCGCCAATGGAAATAAGCTCAAATTCATTGTCGTACATGAAGCCATTGAAGGCATCATCGAATCCGGATGGCCATTGGAGCGATCACCAATGGGTTGAATTGACTGCTGTTGATAACGGCGATTGGTCAGGTTCATTCTGGGAACCCGATGCAAAAGATAAAACCCCCTGGGTTGAGATTGATTTGGGCAAAGTGGTAAAAATAT
>JAAFHB010000303.1 GCA_010906965.1 Mariniphaga sp.
TTATTTCCATTCTTCCGGATTTTCATCTTCAAAAACATCATTCATCAGTAATTGGTCATCCCCATTGTCATTCATCGCCTTAAAGGCATCGCTCCACCCGTGTCTTGGCTTCGTTAATGGTCTTATAACAATTTGATCTTCTTCGAAAATCATCTCTACCGATTCACGGATCTTATACTTCTCCAAAACTGTTTTACTAAGCCGCAACCCTTTCGAATTTCCTATTTGTACGATTGATACTTCCATAATAAGAATAAGTTGAATAATGTAATTACAAAGTTGCTACATTTATTTGAAAACTCCAAATTGAACCTGACGTTTTTACGCTGAGGATCTCCGTGTCTGCTTCGTGTAACTCAGTGAAACAATCTATTACACAGATTTTCACGGAGAAAGCGAAGAGGTTTACGAATTTTTTTGGGACTGCCTCCCTTGCATTTTAATCGATGCTTTCACTGTTTCTAATCCCATAAGGAATCATAAACTGATGTTAAATTCAAAAAACTTTATCCTCGAATAATTGTTGGTATCCCAAGTAACAACAATTTACTTTTCACTTTAAACTAATCACCCGCCATGGAAAACAACAGTGATGAGAAGATTTATTACCCCTCGCAAGCGGTAATTGAACAGGCAAATGTAAAGGAATATGAGAATTTATATGCCTGGTCCGTCGAAAATCCCGAACTATTTTGGGCGCAACAGGCTGAATTCCTGTCGTGGTATAAGAAATGGGATCAGGTTTTGGATAAAAACAATCCACCGTTTTATAGCTGGTTTGTCGGGGGAAAAACCAATATCATACTGAATGCAATTGATCGTCACCTCGAAAATGCGAACCGGAATAAGCTGGCATTGATCTGGGAAGGTGAGCCCGGTGATGTCAGAACATTCTCGTATCATGCACTCAACCGCGAAGTTTGCCAGTTTGCCAATATCCTGAAAAGTATGGGGGCGAAAAAAGGGGAGGTCATCACCATCTATATGCCTCAGATTCCTGAGCAGATCATCGCCATGCTAGCATGTGCAAAAATAGGTGCTGTCCACAGTGTCGTTTATGGCGGATTTAGTCACGAAGCGTTGGCAGATCGTATCAATGATGCCAACAGCCGGATCGTTATTACAGCGGACGGCGGTTACCGGCGTGGTAAGGTAGTCGAAATGAAAAGTGTTGTAAATAAGGCAATGGAATTGTCGCCTACGATGGAAATCTGCATCACGGTGAAAAGGACGGGTGCTGATGTTTATATGGAAAGCGGCCGCGATTATTGGCTGCACGAATTGAAGGCGCTTCCGATTGCTGCCAATAAGTGCGAAACCGAACAGATGGACTCGACAGATATGTTGTTTTTGCTCTATACCTCCGGTTCTACCGGGAAACCAAAGGCATTGGTTCATACGCATGGCGGTTTCAGCGTTTATACATCGACGACGCATCGGATGGTGTTCGATATCAAACCCGACGACCGTTATTGGTGTGCGGCCGATCCGGGCTGGATCACCGGTCACAGCTATATCGTTTATGGTCCTTTGATGAACGGAGCAACCATCATGCTTTACGAAGGTGCACCGACCTATCCTTATCCAGACAGGTGGTGGAAAATGGTGGAGAAATACGGTATCAACATCCTTTATACATCACCGACTGCCATCCGAAGTTTAATGCGTTTCGGCGATTCGTGGCCCAATCGGAATGATATCAGTTCTTTGCGATTATTGGGTTCTGTGGGTGAACCAATCAGTCCGGAGGCCTGGCGTTGGTATTACAAAGCTGTTGGCCGCGAGAAATGTCCGATTATCGATACCTGGTGGCAGACCGAAACAGGTGGTTTTATGATTACACCACTGCCAATTACCCCGTTAAAGCCCGGATCTGCCACGAAACCGTTCTTTGGAAATGTGATCGATGTTGTAGATGAGAAAGGTGACGCTGTTAAAAACGGTGAAGAGGGAACATTGGTTATTAAAACTCCGTGGCCGGGAATGACAGCTGGTATTTTCCGCGATCCGCAGCGGTTTATTGATACTTACTGGAAGAAATACGAGAAGCAGGGTTGGTATCTTACAGGTGATTCTGCCAAGAAGGATGAAGATGGTTATTTTAGGATCATAGGACGGACCGATGATGTGATCAAAGTAAGCGGGTACCGTTTGGGAACTGCCGAAATTGAGAGCGTGATGGCAAGTCATCCTGCGATTGCTGAAGCCGCAGCGATTGCTCTTCCGCACGATCTGAAGGGGAATTGTATTCATATTGTGGCTGTTTTACGGGTGGGTTACACGGCGAGTAAAGAACTTGAACATGAAATGATCATGCACATGGTTGAGCATCTTGGCCCCATTGCGCGTCCCGAGGAGATTACATTTGCCGATCAGTTGCCCAAAACGCGAAGCGGAAAGATTATGCGCAGGGTTTTAAAAGCCAGGGCATTGGGATTGCCCGAAGGTGATCTGAGTACTTTGGAGGAATAAGCCTGACTGTCAGGTAAAAGTTTTAACTTTGCGGCTCTATGGCCTAATGGGAGATTAATAAATAGTTTCTTGCTGCTGGCAACTTGCAACTGGCAAATCACACTTCGCAAGTAAAAAGGTGACTTTGATAAATTCGTTGGCACCTTTTTAAAATAACTTGGGAAATTGGATCATTTGACTTATTATTGACAGCTGGTTGCCAGTTGCCAGACGCTAAATTTTTGCTCATTTATTTTCTCTTCTGGTTTATTGTTTTTTAATTCGTTAATATTTTTCCTGTTTTATGTCCACCCCATCCACCCGCACCATTTGGGATATTGCCTGGCCGATCATGCTGAGCCTGGTAGCTCAAAATGTTGTAAATGTAACCGATACTGCCTTTTTAGGCAGGGTGGGGGAGATTGAGTTGGGCGCTTCAGCCATAGGTGGTCTTTTGTATACCACGATATTTATGGTCGCTTTCGGATTTACCACGGGTGTTCAGATCCTGGTTGCCCGACGAAATGGTGAGAAAAACTACCTTGCCATTGGAAGAATCTTTGATAACAGTTTTTACTTTCTTGGAATCACTTCACTGGTTATTACAGTGGTTGTGATTTTATTCGGACCAGCACTTTTGAAACCGTTTATGGCTTCGGAAGCTGTTTTCAATGCGAGTTCTACTTATTTGGTTTACCGTGTTCCCGGATTGTTTTTTGCTTCTGCCGGATTGCTGTTCAGATCGTTTTATACGGGAATTGCATTCACAAAGTATTTGAGCATCAGTTCTGCAATTATGGCCAGCATAAATGTTGTGCTCGATTATGCAATGATTTTTGGTCATTGGGGCTTTCCCCAAATGGGAATACAGGGAGCTGCTATCGCATCAGCGATCTCCGAAGTGTGTGCCTTGCTTTTCTTTATTATCATCACCTGGCGCAACACTCGTCTGAAACAGTATGTCCTGTTTTCGCTGGTTAAGCCTGATTTTAAAATTATTAAAAGTACCCTGGGAATATCGATTTTTGTGATGTTTCAATATGTACTTTCGTTGGGAAGTTGGTTTGTTTTCTTCATGTTAATAGAGAAGATGGGGGAGCGGTCACTCGCAGTTTCAAACATCATCCGGAGCCTTTATCTGATGCTGATGATTCCGGGCTGGGCGTTGTGCTCTGTTACGAATACGCTCGTAAGTAATGCGTTGGGAGAACGAAAGCCTGATCACGTGATACCAATTATAAAGAAAATCTTGAAGTTTAGCCTGGTTGCAATGGCAATTACTGTTTCGGTGGCAGCCCTTCTTCCGCGAGAGGCCATCGCCATTTACACAAGTGATTTGTCGTTGATTGAAGCTACCGTTCCGTCCTATTATATTATTCTCGCCGCCACATTTGTTTTTATGGTGATGAGCATCCTGTTTAATGGTGTGCTTGGAACGGCCAATACTAAATTTGCGCTTGGTATTGAAGTAATTACTTTGGTTTTCTATCTTACAAGTGCATGGTTGTTTGCCGTAAAACTTCACCTGCGAATTGAATATGTCTGGACTGCCGAGTTTGTTTATAGTTCTTCAATTGGGATTTTATCGTATTGGTACCTTAAAAAGGGGAACTGGCGAAGCAAGGTGGTTTAAACAGACTTTCAATTGTGCCCTCATCTTGTCAGTACTTCCAGAAAGCTGAATTAATTTTCAGAATATCTCGCGGCTAACTCAATTACGCACATATATTGAAACCGCTGGTGCTGACCACATGCCAGTCCAATCCGTTTAAAGGCCGGATTAAAGATACTTTTTCGATGGCCGCGGTTACTTACACCATCATCGATAATCAATGCCATTACAATTCTTCGTGCATTGTTGTTGCCATAATCAATATTCTCAGAACATGATCCTTCCCAGGTTCCGTAACGGCTGACCCGATCTCCGAAGGTGCTTCCGTCCCTCCCTTTATGCCCGATCTGTGAGGTTGTTCCCTGCATACGGACCATGTCAACGGCTGCTTTACTCATCCCTTTGGATGCAATTAAGTAAGGCAAAGGTTTTTGATTTCTTAAAAACCGGATGGCTTCGTTTACGGCACTTCTTCCTTCTTTTGTCAGGACGGTGATTTCTCCACGTTCGCGTAACTCTCTGCCTACAAATAGTTCGGAGTAAGAGATCAAATAATCTGCATATTCCGAAGGTTGCATTCTGGCAAAGTTAAGCTCGTCAATCACTTCGCGCTCCAGATCAGATAAATAGCCAAATTTATCATCGTTATCTGTGATTCTTTTGAAGTCGCGGGGAGATGCGAATGCTGTTAATGCGTTGAATAGTATGAATATAAATATGTAATTCTTCAATTTATTCATGTCAAACACTGATTAATTGTTTTTAGAATTCAGGATTTGTAAGGCAACAATTGTACCAGCTTTAAAAAGGTTAAAGGATAAAGTGAAATGGTTAAAGTCACAAATTAAATCGGCGAAGACAAAATTTATATAAATATACAAACTGAAGAGTGTCATATTCTTAAATTACCCCGACTATTCGAAAAATATACACCAACAAGGCAGATGAATCCTGAAATGGTAAATGATAATCGTATACTGTTGTTAAATAATGCATTGTCTGCTTCTGCAATATGTGTTCCTGATAAGTAAAGCGAAAAAATAAGGGTTGCAATCATCATGCTCATCATCTGGCCAACGACCCGCATTGTTGCAGAAGTTCCGGAAGCGATACCCAATTGATTCCGCTCTACAGAACTCATGATGGTATTCATATTGGGTGAAGAAAAGATCCCAAATCCGATTCCCATCAGAATCAGAACTGCAACAATTAGATAAACCGGGGTTTGCTGACCGATAAAGGCGAGCATAAACAAACCAATTGCGCTGATCAGCATTCCTGCTGTAGCCAGCTTCCGTGGCTCAATTTTATCAGAGAGTTTTCCCGCAAAAGGGGAGAGGATGGTCATCATCAGCGGCTGCGCAACAAGGATGATTCCCGCTTGCTGCGGTGTAAATCCTTTGAT
>JAAFHB010000024.1 GCA_010906965.1 Mariniphaga sp.
AGTTTACTATCTAACTCTTTATCAATATTTTCTGAACTATCTCCTCGCAAATCAATAAAATCATCCATACCTGTAAACTGCTTTAAATATCAAAAGTACGCTTCGAAATTGTGAAATAAATCATTCTTTTAAGGCAATAATTTTAAAATTTCACGGAATTTATTGATATCAAAAGGCTTTTCTATAATATCATCCATTCCACCGTTTACGCACTTTTCCCGGTCATTATTGATCGTGTTGGCTGTAAAAGCAATGATAGGCGTATGTCCAATACTGGTATCTTCGTTTTCGAGTTTGCGAATTTCCCTGGTTGCTTCAAATCCATCCATTACAGGCATCATAATATCCATCAAAATCAAATCAAACTTCTGATTTTTAAACATTTGTACACCTTCTAAACCATTGACAGCAACAGTGACAATGTAATGATATCTTGTTAAACTAATTTTCATTAGCCTTTGGTTAAGATCATTATCTTCTACTAAAAGTATTGCCAATTTGTCGTCAAAATTCATTTGCTAAATCATTTATTTAGAACTTCAAATTTACACAATTTTTAATCTTTAAAATTCAACGTGAGTAAAATAAGTGATTTCGATTCTCAACAATCGTATTATTATTAATAAATGTTTTAAATACTTAAAGAGATGTTTATTTTAATAGTCGGTTCAAAACGTTCAAAAGTTTTTTATTTTTTATTTGGTATTTTGAATCAATCTATTTATTAAATTTTTTTATACAATTATTAACATCTTATTTTATTTAAATTCAATACATTAGAGTTATATCAACGAATGGTTGATATTGATGTTTGTTTTAAATATAGCTTTGGGTTTTACTCTTTTTGATGTGTATTACCCTTTCACTTTTGATGATTATTTGGGGTAAACTATATTAGGGTTTGATTTGATTTTTTATATACAAAAATGAAGTAATGCAATTTTTACTAATTAATAAAATTAAAGAAACTATTTTCAACAGGTAATTAACATCCCTTGTTAACAAGCGTGAAGTTTGGTCTATTTAAAAATTTATTCACAAAAGTATTTAGTATTTTTAAAAATTGGTTTTAAAATTTGTTGTAATGGAAATTATAGGTTTGGCTTCTGATCATGCAGGTTACGATCTTAAATGTATTATCAAAGAACATCTTGAAAAGCATGGATTTATTACAAAGGATTATGGATGTGATTCATCTGTTAGTTGTGATTATCCTGATTATGCACATTTAATTGGTTATGGAATTGAAAATAAAGATATTAATAGAGGTATTGTTTTTTGCGGAAGTGGAAACGGAATAAATATGACTGTTAACAAGCATCAAGGTGTAAGATCGGCTTTGTGTTGGAATGAAGAGATAGCAGATTTGGCCAGGCACCATAACGATGCAAATGTTTGTTCATTACCTGCTCGGTTTATTACAGAATCTGAAGCAAAAAAAATTGTGAATGTATTTTTGGATGAAACTTTCGATGGAGGGAGACATGCTACCCGGGTGGAAAAAATTCCAATATCGCTAAAGTAATGATTCAATTTTTTTAAACATTTTACTTTTAATAAATTGATTTATTTTTGCATCTGTTATTTATAAGAATTTAATGTCTGGAATCTATTTTCATATTCCTTTTTGCAAGCAAAAATGTAGCTATTGTGATTTTTATTCAACGAAAGATTCAAATGGCATTGATGAACTTGTGCGGTCCGAAATTGAAGAATTGATTTTACGAAGGGATTATCTTAATCATGATTTAGTTGAAACTATTTATTTTGGAGGAGGAACTCCATCATTATTAAATATATATCATATAAGTAATTTATTAAAATGTGTCAGGGAAAATTACAATGTTTCCTCAGACTGTGAGATTACTTTTGAAACGAATCCTGATGATCTTACCGAAGATTATTTAAAAGGGTTATTTGATTGTCAAATTAATCGTTTAAGTATTGGTATTCAGAGTTTTAATGATGATGTTTTAAAATATTTAGGACGCAGGCACGATAGTCGTAATTTGAATTGTAATATCGAAACTGCAAAATCTGTTGGTTTCGACAATATTTCTGTTGATTTGATTTTTGGCATTCCGGGAATGGAATTGGAAACTTACTACGATTCTCTCAACAAGGTCATTCACTTAGATATTCAACATATATCAGCTTACTCATTAACTATAGCTGAAGGAACATTGTTCTATAAGTTAAGAAAGGAAAATAAATTGAAGGAAATAGACGAGGATGATCTGTTAATACAGTTTAATTCTACTATCGATATCCTTGCAGAGCATGGTTTTAATCATTATGAGATAAGTAACTATGCGAAAGAAGGCTATAAATCACGTCATAATTGTTCCTATTGGGAAGATGTTAATTATTTAGGTATTGGACCTTCATCCCATAGTTATAATGGTTTTTCAAGACAATGGAATATTAGCAATACGCACAAATATTGTAGTTTGGTTGGAAAAAATGAACCAATTTTTGAGGTTGAGACGCTTACCCGCAAAGATAAATTTAATGAATATATAATTACTGGTTTAAGAACTTCCAAAGGAGTTTCAGTTAAGTTTGTAAAGGAAAATTTCGAGAGAGAAATAGTGCAACATTTTGTCAAGGGAGTGCTTAGCCTATTAAAACAGGAATTGATTCATCCTTATGATGATAGAGTTGTGTTAACCCGAAGAGGTATATTAATTTCGGATTTTATTCTTCAACAGCTATATTTTATTTAATCATATTTAGTACACGATGGATCAAATTCTATTTCAGAAAGAAATATTTATACCTTCTACCAATGAAGGTTTAAACAGATGTCTTGATGTAATAGGAGAGCTAAGAGAACAGCTTGATTTAAATTTTGATACAATGTTTTGCTTGCATACAGTGTTAGTTGAAGCTGTTGAAAATGCATTTATTCATGGCAATAAAGGTTTCAGGGAATTGGATGTAAGAGTTTTCATTTCAATTAGTTTGATGGAAATTTTTGTGGAAGTTGAAGATCAGGGAGAGGGATTTGATCTGGATGCAATATCTTCACCTGTTGATCATTTGAATTTAAAAAATGAGGGAGGAAGAGGAATTTTCTTTATAAAAAAGCTTAGTACCGGTTGTTGTACTGAAGGCAAAGGCAACATAATTCGAATAAAACTTAATAGATAATGTCAATATTATATAATGCAGAGGAAGTTAAAAAACCAAAACTTCGGTATCGGATAGTCTCAACCTGGTTAAAACTAGTTGTGCTTAAATATGGTTTTATTACCGGAGAGTTAAGTTATATTTTTTGTAATGATGAATATTTGAAATCGATAAATTCTAAATATTTAAATCATGATTATTATACAGATATTGTGACCTTTGATTATAGAGAGGGTAAAGTTGTATCTGGTGATATGTTTATTAGTGTTGATCGGGTTATTGAAAATGCCGAATTATTTCAGTGCAACGTTAACGATGAGTTTTTAAGAGTTATTGTTCATGGTCTTTTGCATTTATTAGATTTTAATGATAGTAATGATCTTGAGAAATTGATCATGAGAGAAAAGGAAAACGAATGCATTTTTATGTATAATGAAATTTGTAATGAATATATTAAATGAATACGATATAGTTGTTGTCGGAGGAGGTCATGCTGGTTGTGAGGCTGCAGCTGTATCGGCAAACTTAGGATCCAAAGTTTTGCTTGTTTCGATGGATTTGAATCGTTTTGCACAAATGAGTTGTAATCCTGCTGTTGGTGGAATAGCGAAAGGACAAATTGTTCGTGAAATTGATGCCTTGGGCGGAAATATGGGAATTATTACTGATTTATCTACGATTCAGTTCAGAATGTTAAACCTCTCGAAAGGACCTGCAATGTGGAGTCCGCGGGCCCAGTGTGATAAAATTAAATTCTCAGCGATTTGGAAAAGTACGCTTGAGGGCATAAAAAATCTGGATTTTTGGCAGGGAACTGTTGTAAAACTGGTTTTTGATGGTAATTCTGTTTGTGGAGTAGAAACGGAGATTGGTGTCGTTTTTAAATGTAAAAGTGTAATATTAACAAATGGAACGTTTTTAAATGGTCTTATGCATTTTGGTTCAGCAAAAGTTTCAGGAGGTAGAATTTCCGAACCTTCTTCGCTGGGCATAACTGAACAATTAATCTCAGCAGGTTTTACATCTGGAAGAATGAAAACCGGCACGCCGGTTCGGATTGATAAAAGGACCATTGATTTTTCAAAGTTACAAAAGCAGGAGGGTGATGAAGGTGAAAACAAGTTTAGTTTTTTACCTAATACCAAATCTGGTTTGAATCAATTGCCATGTTATATTACTTATACAAATGCGAGGGTTCACAAGATTATAAAATCGGGATTTGAAGATTCACCATTGTTTGATGGGACAATCAAAGGACTTGGACCACGATACTGTCCGAGTATCGAGACCAAGCTTGTTACTTTTGCGGATAAGGAACAACATCAATTATTTCTTGAACCTGAAGGTGAAGACTCTCTTGAGTATTACCTAAATGGTTTCTCATCTTCATTGAATTGGCAGGTTCAAAATGATGCAATTCATTGTATACCTGGTTTGGAAGGGGTCAAAATTTTAAAACCTGGGTACGCTATTGAATATGATTATTTTGATCCAACACAATTAAATTCCACGCTTGAAACCAAGTTAATTCAAAATTTGTATTTTGCCGGTCAAATTAATGGTACTACAGGATATGAGGAGGCGGGTGCGCAGGGTTTAATGGCAGGCATAAATGCGCATCTGAAGATTAATGGGAAAGATGCTTTGATACTTTCACGAAATGAGGCTTATATTGGCGTATTAATCGACGATTTGGTAACAAAAGGGGTTGATGAACCGTACCGAATGTTTACAAGTAGGGCTGAGTACCGTCTCTTGTTGCGACAAGACAATGCCGATGAACGTCTGACGCCGATAGGGTATAAGCTTGGATTAGTTTCAGAAAGTAGACATAAGATTTTTTTGAAAAAAATTGATTCTAGGAATCAGGTAATTGAGTTTTGCAAAAATTATTCTGTTAAGGCTGATTTATTAAATGATCTTCTTCTTGAAAAAAGTACCGCAGTGTTAGTTCATGGAACCCGTTTAGAGTCGTTAATTTTGCGTCCGCAACTGTCTATTTTCGATTTTATTACAACAATCCCTAAGCTCGAAAAATTGTACAAAAGTATAGATAGTGAAATTCGAAAGGAAGTATTGGAGTCATCGGAAATATTAATTAAGTATTCGGGATACATTGACAGGGAAAGTTCGGTTGCTGAAAAGTATCGTCGGTTAGAGGGTATTGTGATTGACAAAAAGTTTAGTTATCAGGAACTTGTATCGTTATCTACCGAAGCTCGGCAAAAATTGGAAAAAATACAACCAAAAACAATTGGGCAGGCTAGTCGAATTCCCGGTGTTTCTCCAAGTGACATTAACGTACTTTTGGTGCTTTTAGGTAGATAATGTTCCACGTGGAACATTTTAAAATTTAATTCTTTATTATAAATGACAAAGCAGATCGATCTTAAAACAGTTAAAAATTCTATTCGAAATATCCCTGATTTCCCAAAGCCGGGTATACATTTTAAAGATGTTACTACAGCGTATCAGGATGGTGCAATATTTAGTTTTATTGGGTCTGAAATTTATGAACATTACAAAAATACAGGAATTACGAAGGTAATTGGTATTGAATCCCGTGGATTTATCCTGGGAAGTGTTTTGGCCAATAAATTTAGTGCAGGTTTTATTCCAATTCGCAAACCGGGAAAACTTCCCGCTGAAATTTATTCGCAATCATATGAATTGGAATATGGATTTGATACGCTTGAAATTCATACGGACGCTTTAAATCCAGATGATATTGTATTAATTCACGATGATTTACTTGCAACTGGAGGAACAATAGGCGCTGCCATTAATTTAGTACGAAAATTTGGCATTTCAAAAATCTATGTTAATTTTTTTGTTGAACTCGATTTTTTAAAGGGAATTGATAAAATTGATCCAACTGTATCAACTTGGTCTATGATCCATTTTTAAGAATTAGAAGATGGAAAGTGAAGGTTTGTTTTCAAGTAAATTAAAGGAGATTGTTTCGGTTTTACCTGACTTACCGGGCATATACCAATATTTTAATTCCGAGGGTAAAATTATCTATGTCGGAAAGGCAAAGAATTTAAAAAAGCGGGTTAATTCTTATTTTTCGAAAGTTCATGAGAATCGCAAAACTGCAATTCTGGTTCGGAAAATAGCCGATATTAAACACATGGTTGTTGATTCGGAGGAAGACGCATTACTTCTCGAGAATAACCTCATTAAAAAATACCAGCCACGGTATAATGTCTTACTTAAGGATGATAAATCATTTCCCTGGATTTGCGTTAAAAACGAGCCATTTCCGCGCGTTTTTTTTACACGGAATGTTATCCGGGATGGATCATTGTATTTCGGACCATATACATCAATTCCAATGGTCAGAACCATTCTTGATGTGATAAAACGGCTTTATCCTATCCGGAATTGCAGTTTGAATTTATCGAAGGTGAGTATTGAAAAGAGTAAGTATAAAGTTTGTCTCGAATATCAAATTGGTAATTGTAAAGGGCCTTGCGAAAATTTACAACCTGAAGAGGAGTATCTGGATGGTATATCCCAGATCAAGGAGATTCTTAAAGGAAATTTGTCTACTGTTGTGGCGCACTTGAAGGGGAGAATGAATCAATTAGCTCAGGAGTACAAATTTGAAGAGGCCGAAAATTTCAAAAATAAAATCGCAATACTCGAAAATTATAAAAGTAAATCTACTATTGTTAGTTCTTCGATCACAAATGTCGATGTATTTTCTTTCGATGAGGATGAATTGTATGGTTATGTAAATTTCTTAAGAGTAGTTGATGGTGCAATTATCCAGGCGCACACGCTTGAAATAAAGAAAAGATTGGACGAAGCAAAGGAAGAGTTAATGGCATTGGGGATTATCGAAATCAGGCAAAAGTTTTTTCTTAATTCAAAAGAGATCCTTTTGCCTTTCCCAATTGATATTCAATTGAAAGAAGTAAAAATGATTGTTCCCCAGATTGGCGATAAGCGCAAGTTGCTGGAGTTATCTGAAAGGAATGTGAAATTTTATAAGCTTGATAAAAACAAGCAGTTATCACTTAAAACACCTCAAAGCCGAACCGACAGGTTGATGGAGCAGATTAAAAAGGATTTGCGATTACAGGAATTGCCAACGCGTATTGAATGTTTCGATAACTCAAATATTCAAGGAGCTCAACCAGTAGCTGCATGTGTGGTCTTTATAGGAGGTAAACCTGCTAAAAGAGAATACCGCCATTTTAATATAAAAACGGTCGTTGGACCGGATGATTTTGCATCAATGGAGGAAATTATTTTTCGACGGTACGACCGTGTGATTAAAGAGGAGGGACCCTTGCCTCAATTGATTGTGGTTGATGGTGGTAAGGGACAACTTAGTTCTGCTATTAGTACGCTTGAAAAGCTTAATATTAGAGGAAAAGTTGCCGTAATCGGAATTGCAAAGAAGCTGGAAGAGATTATCTACCCTGATGATCCAATTCCGTTATACCTCGATAAGAACTCTGAAACATTGCGAGTTCTTCAAAATATTCGGAATGAAGCTCACCGATTTGGAATTACTTTTCATCGCAACAAAAGATCGAAAGAGTTTATTATTAGTGAACTTTCGCAAATACCTGGTATCGGAGATAAAACAATAGAAATTTTGATGCGTAAATTTAAATCAATCAAACGGTTAAAGGTTGCACCACAGAATGAAATCATTGAGGAAATCGGTGTTGCGCGTGCTGTAAAAATTGAGAATTATTTTAAAACCACACGTGAATTGTAATTAAAATGTCCTGTTACTGGTGAATAGTCGTTTAAATGATGGATTAGAACAACGAAAAACATAACTCGCGAATATTGATATCTTGTATTGTGTTAATTTCTTGATCATTTTTCATTAAATTTAAAATGGAATTATATTCATGTTTTACATTTAATAGGTTGTCTAAAATTTGTTGATAATTAGGGTTTTGTATTATATCAATATTTGTTATCACTCGCTTAATAATTCCTTTTTCTACTTGCATTTCAAGTGATATTAATAGATTCCCTACAGAAAAGCTATTTTGGAACACATATTTTGGTGAGTAGCCGTAAATCCATTCCCAGGTTTCAAATTTGCTTTTTGAAATTTCATGAATCAACTCCGTTTCTTGATTCGTTATTTGTTTAATGATTGGATTTTGGTATTTACCAGTTATAATTTGGAAAAGAATTTGTTTAAATGCTCCAATCGTTTTTGGAGACTCCAGGTAATTCGAAATATTTGTTACTTTGGATCTGACTGATTTAATAGATTTGTCGGTATAATTTTGTGGTTGATTTTTTAATGCGGCCGAAAGTTTGTTTAAGTCGGTATTGAAAAGGAGAGTGCCGTGCGATAGAACACGGGTCTTAAAAATGTGCATTGCATTTCCCGATATTTTTTTGGAATCAACGAGTAAATCGTTTCTGCCTGAAAATGAAGCATCTAACCCCATTTCACGCAAAGCTTCCAGTATTGGCTTCGTGAATTTTGTGAAATTTATTTTTTCAAGATTCGCACAGTTGTGTATAAAACTGAAATTTAGATTGTTTAAGTCCTGATAAACAGTACCTCCACCTGATATTCTTCGTGCCAGTTTGATATTATGCTCAAGTGCATATTGTAGATTTATTTCGGACAATAGATTTTGATGTTTTCCAACTACTATACATGGTTCATTTATATAGACTAAAAATATTTCCTCATCGTTATTTTTAAGTAAATATTCCTCGGTGGCTAAATTAAAATATGGATCCGTACTTGTGGAAATGATACAGCGCATTCTTTGAGTTTTTTTATCTATTTGAAATCACATTCGCAAAGATAGGCTTCTGGTATGAATATTCCCGAATTGAGAAAAGTTGTCGGATTGGTTTTAAACGTATATTTGCACACGAATTACTTTAAAAGTATTACTATGGCAGTAACGCGTTTTAGTGTTTCTCTTGAAGAGGAACTTTTACAGGCTCTCGACAATTTTGTTCATGAGAATAAATATCCAAATCGTTCGCAGGCATTGCGTGCATTGATTGAAAAAAATCTTGTTGAGAAAAAATGGCAATGTAATAACATCGTTGCAGGAGCTATCGTATTGGTGCATGGCAATATAAAAAAAGACATTGGCCTTAAGTTGATCGAGTTACAGAGCCAATATGCCGATATTATTCTTTCTTCTCAGCGTCATTACCTTGAAGGTGATAGTTGCATCGAAATTGTAGCTGTAAAAGGCGCTGCACAAAGATTAACAGAATTGTCTGATTTGCTGATTGGAATAAAGGGTATTGCTCATGGTAAGCTGATTATGAGTAAAGTAAATTAATTTTTTTAACTTCTTAGTAACACTTTTAGATTACATCGTATTACCAAATACATATTTTATGCGAAAAATACTTTTTCTATTGGTTGTAGTTCATGGAATTATAATTAATGTCTCAGCACAGTCCGACAGTCAAATTTTAAAAGACACTGTTAATATAAACGAGGTTGTTGTTACTGGTACAACCACGAAGGTGAATAAAAATATGATCCCATTGGCAATTTCAGTGATTAGCAGGGTACAAATCGATGAAAGCAATGAATCGTCGTTACTACCTGTTTTAAGTGGGAGAGTGCCTGGTTTGTTTGTTACAGAACGCGGAGTGACCGGTTTTGGTGTTGCAAGCGGAGCTGCGGGTCAGATTTCAATTCGTGGTATCGGGGGAAATCCAACAACCGGCGTACTTATTTTAATTGATGGACATCCGCAATATATGGGTATTATGGGACATCCGTTAGCAGACTCGTATGTAGCATCGGATGCAGAAAAAGTAGAAGTAATCAGAGGTCCGGGATCGCTTTTATATGGTTCAAATGCGATGGGAGGTGTGATTAATATTATTACCCGAAAACAGACGAAAGAAGGGTTTAATGGTGATGCCCGCTTGATGTATGGTTCATTCAACACCCGTAAATACATGGGCTCAGCAGGGTTTAAAAAGGATCGATTTACCGTGTTTGGTTCGGTTAATCACGATCAAACAGATGGTCATCGTCCCAATTCAGAATTTAATATTACAAATGGTTATCTAAAAGTCGGATATGAGTTAAATAGTAATCTTAAAATGGGTTCTGATTTTAGTCTTGCCAAATTTAAAACAACAGATCCGGGCCCCGACACTTTAAATGCGGTAAAAGGAAGTTCATTAGACATTACTAGAGGGTATTTTTCGGTATTTCTTGATAACGAATATGAGAAAGCTTCTGGTACCGCAAAATTCTTTTACAATTTTGGAGAGCATACTATTTCGGATGGTTTCCATAGTAATGACAAAAATTGGGGATTAAATCTTTCCGAAGCCTTCAAACTATACCCTGGAAATACATTATCTATTGGTGCAGATTTCGTCAATTATGGTGGTAAAGCAGAAAATTTAAAAGCAATGAATGGGAAGGGTATTACGTTCGCAGACACTACATTATATGAGTTGGGTGGCTATGTTGTAATGCAGCAAACAGTGTTCGATAAATTTACTATCAACGGAGGAATGCGACTTCAGCACAATGAAAGGTTTGGAAATGAATGGATTCCATCGCTGGGATTTGCATGGCGGATTTTACCATCGACGACATGGAAAGCGACTGTTTCAAAAGGATTCCGCAGTCCGACAATCAGGGAATTGTATATGTGGAATCACAACCCGGATTTAATGCCTGAACGAATCATGAGTTATGAAACGGGCGTTTCACAATCTTTTTTGAATGGGAAACTGAATGCTGAATTAACCGGATACATTGCGGATGGCGATAACCTTATAGTCGCTGGAGCGATGGGGAATCTTTATAACACGGGTATTATTCGAAACAAAGGGATCGAAGTTGCCATTAATGCCAGTCCTGCCAAAAATCTATCTGTTAACTTATCCTATAGTTATATTCATATGAAGTCTCCGCTTTTTGCAACTCCGAAACACAATCTTTTCATTGGCGGCAGATACAACTTTAAGAAGATGAGTTTCACTGCAAATATTCATCAGATTAATGATTTGGATACCGATGCAACCGTCATCACTAAACTCGAAAGTTATACGTTAATCAATGCGAAAATGGTTTATCACTTAACTTCGAACTTCGAAATATTCGCAAGTGCTGAGAATCTTTTAAATCAGAGATATGAAATAAATCGTTACTATCCGATGCCTGGAACCACTGCTTTTGTCGGTTTGAACTTAAAACTGTAATTAAATCGTTCGAAATCAGGGATACAATCCTTCCCTTTGAAAAATGATTTTCTTTCCTATTGGTTCAAAAATTAGTGATTCCAGAACTTTAACGATTTTTATTTTTGAAGTGCCTCAAGCTTCTTCACTAATTCTGCAACGCCATCGCCAGCACCTTTTGCGATTACCTGCACTCTTCGTGGGAGTGAAGCAGGTGGATTTGGATCAATAAGAAACAGGGGAGCGAAAGCCGATGCATAGTTGATTAATCCGGCTGCGGGATAAACGCTCATAGATGTTCCGATAACACAAAGATAGTCTGCCGATTCAACGATAGGTACCGCGTCAGCCATTGCCGGTACTTCCTCTCCAAACCAGACAATATGTGGTCGTAACTGACTTCCTTTCTCGCATTTATCACCCATTTTCATTTCAGGATCTTCCAAAGTATAAATCAACGACGGGTCAACTGAGCTTCTGGCTTTCGTTAATTCGCCATGCAAATGGAGCACACTGGTCGAACCGGCCCTTTCGTGAAGATCATCGACATTCTGCGTTATAATCTTTACATCGTAGCTTTTCTCAAGTTCCGCAAGTAGCATATGTCCACGATTTGGTTTGCTTTCGATCATCTGTTTACGGCGGTCGTTGTAAAAATGCAATAGTAATGCGGGATTTTTATACCAGGCTTCAATACTCGCCACTTCCATTACATCATATTCTTCCCACAACCCATTCATATCACGAAATGTGCGAATGCCGCTCTCTGCTGACATGCCGGCACCAGATAAAATAACCAGTCTTTTCATCTCTAATAGTTTTCTTCTAAATTGGCCAATTTTTTCTTCAATTCCAATTATTCCCAATATTTGTAAGTCATCGAAATTCATTTTGGTCCGTTTTGGTAACCAAAGTGATGCGAATGCGTAGTATAAACTAAATATTGGAAACCGTCGCTGAAAATGGCATTTATGATCACTTAAAATTGGCGAATCCAAAATTTTGAAACTAAAAATATCTAATGCCAAATTTTTAGTGAATTTGATCTTAAATAGGAGTTTATAAAATAAAATTTTTGTCAATTTGAAGGACGCTCAACCGAATTCCATATGGTCAATGCTAAATGATGCGAATAGGTAATTAAGTAAAAACAACAAAGGTATTCTCATTTTGGCGTTCAGGTATAATCAGGCGTTATTAAAGAATGAGCAAACAATTTTGTTTTTTCTTAAATAAAAAGTAAGATCTAAATAATTGTGTGATAGGATTATAAACAATACAATCAAAAAAAATCAAAATATTTTTGATTTTTTTGTAACAAAACAAAGCAACTCGCGTAATAAGATATGAGATGAAAAAACAACAGGAGTGTTGTTTTGTTTTGATTTTAAGTTTTAGTTTTTTGATGAGTTTAAGGAGCTGGTGTGGAGACACCAGCTCCGTTTTTTTGATAAAAGGCCCTTCTGAAAACAGAAGGGCCTTTTAAAATTGAGGTCGATGGCGGATTCGAACCGCCGTAGACGGTTTTGCAGACCGTTGCCTAGCCACTCGGCCAACCGACCTGAAATGTGGGTGCGAAGGTAACTAAAAATCTGATTTACCCGCACCCGTTTTGAAAATTTGGTTGGTTCACCTTTCCATGGTTACACTTACCTTCCTGATTTGGCCGCCCATAGGTGGATTCAACTTCGAAATTTTCACTTTTGCTTTTTCTATTGTCCCAAATTCACCATAAAGCTTGCTGAGTATTCGTTCTGCCACGTTTTCAAGTAAATGCGATTTTATTAGCATCTCTTCCTGAACTATTTGATAGGCTGCCAGGTAATTTAAGGCATCTGCCAGATCATCGCTTTTAGCCGCTTTCGAAAAATCGGTGCTTAATGTAAGATCAACAATAAAACGATTGCCTACAATTTGTTCTTCGGCAAAGTGGCCGTGGTAGGCATAAAACTCCATCCCTTCAATTTCAATAACTCCCATTCTGAAAACAATTTATGAACTTCAAAATTAATCTATTTTTAAATCTTCGATTTAACGTTTAAAAGTATATCTCATTTTGTTTAACTCTTATTACTTTTACAAAAAGATTTCAGAGATTCAGAAAATTATATTGACATGGCAGAAATAAACAATATTAGCATCGATCAGCAGGAGAAGCTTCCAAAGAATTTTATTCAGCAACAAATTGTAGACGACCTCGCCGAAGGAAAAAACGGAGGAAGAGTTCATACGCGATTTCCTCCTGAACCTAATGGTTATCTGCATATTGGACATGCTAAATCAATTTGCCTGAATTTTGGTACTGCCAAAAAATTTGGCGGATTAACCAATCTTCGCTTTGATGATACCAATCCTACAAAAGAGGATACAGAATATGTTGATTCCATTATGGAGGATGTTCGCTGGCTTGGATTCGATTGGGACGACCGGCTTTTTTATGCTTCCGATTATTTCGATAAGCTTTACGATTTTGCCGTGAAGTTAATTCAGGAAGGGAAAGCCTATGTTGATTTTCAGCCTCAGGAGATCATCAGCGATCAAAAAGGAGTGCCAACGCGCCCTGGTGTCGACAGTCCTTACCGTAACACATCGCCGGAGGAAAATCTGGAACTGTTTACGAAGATGAAATCGGGATTCTTCAATGAAGGAGACTGTGTTTTACGGGCAAAGATTGATATGGCATCACCCAATATGCACATGCGTGATCCGTTGATGTATAGGATATTAAAACAACCTCATCATCGCACAGGCGATAAATGGTGCATCTATCCAATGTATGATTATGCCCACGGACAGTGCGATTATTGGGAGGGAATCACCCATTCAATCTGTACGCTTGAATTCGAAGTCCACCGTCCGTTGTACGAATGGTTCGTCGAAGAATTGAAAGATAGCGATTACCGGCCAAGACAAATTGAATTTTCAAGGTTGAATATCAGTTATACAGTCATGTCAAAGCGTCGTCTTTTGCAATTGGTAAAGGAGAACTACGTCAACGGTTGGGATGATCCCCGCATGCCGACGATATGTGGGTTGCGCAGGCGGGGATACACGCCTGAATCAATGCGTGCGTTTTCGGATATGGTTGGTATTACAAAAGTCGATGGCGTTACTGATGTTGCCGTGCTTGAATACTGTATCCGTGAGGATCTGAATAAGAGAGCACAACGTGTGATGGGTGTGCTCGATCCACTTAAAGTTGTAATCACCAATTATCCTGAAGGTCAGGTCGAGGAAATCGATGCTGTCAATAATCCGGAAGACGAAAGCATGGGGAAACGAAAAGTTCCGTTTTCGCGCGAATTATATATTGAAAGGGAGGATTTTATGGAGACTCCGACCAATAAATTCTATCGGTTATCACCAGGTCGTGAAGTACGGTTACGCTATTCGTATTTCATCAAATGTACTGATTTCGTTAAAAATGAACAAGGTGAAATTGTTGAGCTTCATTGCACTTACGATCCTGAAACAAAAGGGGGCAATTCTCCCGACGGAAGAAAAGTTAAAGCAACACTTCATTGGGTAGCTGTAGCGCAGGCGGTTAAGGCCGAAGTTCGTTTATACGACCGTTTATTTACCGATTCCGATCCGGTCGGACATAAAGACACAGATTTGCTTGAATTTTTAAATCCCGATTCTTTGAAGGTGCTAACCGAGTGTTATGTCGAGCCATTTGTCAAAAATGCAGCGCCCTTGACTAATTTTCAGTTCGAACGTTTGGGCTATTTCAATATCGATCCCGATTCTACCCCTGATCAGATGGTCTTAAACAGAACTGTTTCATTGAAGGACGGGTGTAAGAAATAAATGATTCAATCTAGTCAGCCAAGGAAAAGTCCTTATCCTATTTTTTCTATAACATTGAGTTATCCTTAGGATGCAAAAGCTTCATTATTTGGTGCTTCGTATAGAAAAATGTGAAAATGGCCGCGCTCCAGTTAGCAAAAAAGATGCCCCACCAGATTCCTTTCGTTCCCCATTGTAGGTATAACGCAAGAAATAGAAACAGCGGGAGTGGTAACAGAAATTGTCTGTAAGCACCTACAAAGATGGCATATAATGGTTTTTTCATGCCTTGCAAAGTCGATACAGAAATATTCAGGAAGACATACGCAAAGAAAAAGAGCACCGCAATGTGCAAGTATTCAGCTCCGATTTCAATCACCTTCAAGTCTGCTGTAAAGGCATTAATCAGCTCATGTGCAAACACCGCTACACCTGCAACACCAATCGAAATAATCATTAATCCATAACGGATATTCAGTTTCCACGACTCAAATACCCGCTCAGGGAGTCCGGCTCCCATGTTTTGTCCAGCTAGGGTGAGTGCAGCAATGTTAAGCCCAATAGTTGGCAAAAGTGCAATTTGTTCGATCCGCGTCGCAATTCCATAAGCAGCAACTGCCTCTTTTCCAAACTGACTGGCAAAGTAGGTAATAATAAATATTCCGATTGCAACCGTAAGCATGTTCAGACTTGCAGGAAATCCCTGACCTAACAAATCGGTAAAATATTTTCGGTTTGGAACAAAGTCCCTGAGTTGTGAATGTTCAAATATTTTGCGTTTCCGGGTAATAGTAATCATATAAATTGTTCCGAAAATCTGGATGATAATGGTCGATAAGGCAATTCCTCGGATACCCAATGCCGGGAATCCTAAGCCGCCATACATAAACCAGGGATCGAGAATCACATTCAGAAAAAAACCGATAATCAGGTAATTGCGGTAGGTCTTCGTATCGCCACGAGCGGTGAGTAATGAGTTAAGAATACTGTTAATCAGGAAAAAGATGGTTCCATAAAGGATGATATTCATGTATTGAATGGCGATATCGAGGTATTCTTTAGTGGCGCCCAAAATCAGGAATAGGGAAGGGGCCATTGCCAAACCGATAATTGTAAGAAATACCGAATTGATGACTGAGAATGATATCGCCTGAAAACCATATTTTTCGGCTTCATCATTGCGTCCGGCTCCCAGCGATTGCGAAATAAGTGCTGTGGTTCCGGTCCCCATGCCGATACCCATCGACAAAATAATGAAAAACACGGGAAATGTCAGTCCCATTGCCGCAAGAGCTGATGTTGATATTTTGCCGCCCCAGTAGGTATCTACGACATTAAACAAGGTATTAAAGATGAAACCGACGCTTGCAGGCACTGCTAATTTGCGAATGAGTGTCGGAATATGTGATGACGTAAAATCAAGTGATTTAAGCATTTTTAAATAAAGAATAAATTCGATAATATTACAACGTGTAATCCTTCACGAAGGTTTACCACACAGGAAAGAACTTTTGAGAAGAATTTTCGTTTAAGTGATCATCAATGACTAATGTTTTTTACCCAAACACATAATGAAGTCATTAACGACTTCGGAAAGGAGAAAGAATGAAAGTATCATTTAAAATCGATTATCAGACGATTTGGGGTCAGACCCTTTTTGTATCAGGATCTGCCGTGGAGTTTGGCGAATGGGATCCTTCAAAAGCATTGCCAATGAAGAACGTTGTTCCCGGTGAATGGGAAACTGAAATCAGCTTTCCTTCAGGTAAAAGGCTCGAATACAAATACTTGATAAAAAATCAGGATGGAAATTTTATTTGGGAAGGTGGCAAAAATCGTGTGCTTGAGATCGTGGAAATGGATTTTGAAGAGATAAGATGCCGCGATTTCTGGCGAGTCCGGCGTGAATCAGATGTACCATTATTCTCATCTGCATTCACCAAAGTGTTGTTTTGCAGAGCAAATACCAGCGCGGTCAATAATAATCTTCATTTCAAGAAAACACTGAGAATTCAAATTCATGTTCCCAAAGTAAATCCGGATTGCAAGATTGGTATTCTTGGAGACCAACCTACTCTTGGGAATTGGATGGATGAGTACACTCTTCTTATGGATGATAAGCAGTTCCCGCTGTGGAGTATTGATATCGATGCCGAAAAACTTAAGTTTCCTCTTCAGTTCAAATACGTCGTTTACAATACGGTTACAAAAAAAGTCTTTGTATGGGAACAGGGAAGTAACCGTATGATAAGAGATTATGTCTGCAAAAGTTCTAAAAGTATAAAAATTCATACCGATGAGAGTTTCCGGTTCCCGGTTAAACACTGGAAAGGTGCCGGCGTTGCCGTCCCCGTATTTTCGTTGCGAACCGACAAAAGCGGCGGAATTGGCGAATTTCCGGATATTAAAAAACTGGTTGATTGGGCCAAACTGACAGGTTTAAAGTTAGTTCAGTTGCTTCCTTTGAATGAAACAGTGTCGACACATACCTGGATTGATACTTATCCGTATAAGTCGATTTCAACGATGGCACTTCACCCTGTTTATTTAAATATCAATAAAATAGGTGTACTTGATGATGAAAATCTGATGATTGGATTTGTACAGGCGCTTTCAGGCTTTAATGCGCTTGAAACGGTTCATTACGAAGATGTTCATAGAATTAAATCAAAATTTTTCAAGTTGATTTTCGATCAGCAGCAAGAACTGTTTATGATTGATCCACCTTTTTTGAAATTTTTTGAGGAAAACAAGGAATGGCTTGTCCCCTATGCCGCATTTTGCTACCTGCGCGACAAATACAAAACGGCCAATTTCAGGAAGTGGTCGGAATTTCATGTTTACAAGGCAGAAGAGATTAAACAGTTGTGTGCTGATAATAAAGCGACCTTTCCCGATATAGCAGTTCATTATTTTATTCAATATCACGCGCACAAACAATTACTTGATGCGGCTGAATATGCAAGGGTGAATGGAGTGGTACTGAAAGGTGATATTCCAATTGGGATAAGTCCCGATAGTGTTGAAGCCTGGACACATCCCGAATTATTTAATCTCGATCAACAGGCAGGAGCTCCGCCGGATGAATTTGCAGATCTTGGTCAAAACTGGGGATTTCCGACCTATAATTGGGAGAAGATGGCGAATGACAATTTCTCGTGGTGGAATAAACGACTGAAGCAAATGTCGCTTTACTTTGACGCAACACGCATCGATCATATCCTCGGTTTTTTCCGGATCTGGGAAATTCCGGTTAACCAGGTTCAGGGAATATTGGGGCATTTTCGGCCCGCCTTACCTTTTAGTCGCGATGAAATTATCGATAGTGGAATTATTTTCAATGAAGAGCGTTTTACAAAGCCCTACATCCGCGATTATTTTCTTCCTGAGTTGTTTGGAAACGAAACAGAGGAGGTAAAATTAAATTATCTGACCGAATATGAGCCAGGTAAATACGATTTAAAACCGGCTTTTACAACACAGCGTAAAGTTTGGGATTGTTTCGAATCTGCTAAGAAGGGCAACGAATTAACTGGAAAAGAGACACGTATCCGCGATGGTCTTTGTTCGTTAATTGCCGAGGTACTTTTTATTCGTGATCCTTACCATCCCACTTTATTCCATCCGCGGGTGGCATTTCATAATACCAATTCGTACCTGAATCTGAAATCGGATGTACGATATGCACTTGATGATCTCTATATCGAATTTTTCTATCACAGACATGATGAATTTTGGAAAAATCATGCGTTGAAACTTTTGCCGGCAATCATGAATGCTACCGATATGCTGATCTGCGGCGAAGATCTTGGAATGGTGCCCGATTGTGTGCCAGGTGTAATGCGCAATTTGGGCATTTTAAGTCTCGAAATACAACGAATGCCAAAAGACCCGCGGGTTGAGTTTGCACATCCGGCTGATGCTCCATATTTGTCGGTTTGTTCCACATCAACGCACGATATGTCAACACTTAGAGGTTGGTGGGAAGAAGATCGGTTGCACAGCGAAAGATTTTTCAGGCAGGTAATGGGCCAAAAAGGTGATTGTCCTTATTATATGGAACCCTGGATTGCGCGAGATATTTTAAATATGCACTTCTACTCTCCGGCAATGTGGGCAATATTTCCAATACAAGACCTTTTAGCAATGGATGGAAGACTCCGTTGGGACAATACCGATGGCGAAAGGATCAATGTTCCTGCAATTGCGCAACACTATTGGCGCTATAGAATGCACCTAAAGCTTGAAGAATTAATCAATGAAAAGAAGTTGAATGTCGAATTACGCTCCATGATCAGCGCCTCAGGAAGATGTTCTGAAAGCTGATTTCAGCTGTTCGCCGATATTTTACCGACACTTGCCGATTCTTGATTTAAATCAGCCACTTACCGGATTAGATTTGTGTGAGTTTAAAAAAGGTTTCTAGTCAACAATTTTAAAAAAAAACACAATGATTAAGTACGACGAATCTCCGGAACCGAATGATTCATCTTCTGTCCGGCAAAAAAACAAGAATTACGATTCCCGAACTTTTGTGGGAATTATATTTGTATTTATAGGAGCTGTATTGATTGCCCGGAATTTTGGGTGGCTTGATTATGATTTTGCAAGGGATTTAATTAGTTGGCAGATGCTGCTGATCGTTATCGGACTTTTCCAGTTAGCTCGTAGAGCCTATACTCCTGCTATTGTTCTGATTGGCATTGGTCTTTTCTTTTTAATTGATTTTCCCGATAACTTCAGGGAAAATTTCTGGCCTATCTTAATTATTCTGGTTGGTGTATCATTTATTCTTCAGTGGAGGCGCACTCCTCATCAAAAACATCGTGGTACTTTTGGAGGTGACTTCAATAGTTCAATCGATTATATTGATGAAACCGCTATTTTTGGTGGTAGAACCGTATCGGTGGTGAGCGAAAACTTTCAGGGAGGAAAAGTAACTGCAATATTTGGCGGATCGAATATTAACTTGCGCTATGCTAAACCTGTCCCTGGATGTACGATTGATGTGGCTAATATTTTTGGCGGAACTAAAATCATTGTCCCCGAAGATTGGAATGTAAAAGTTGAAGTCGTGTCGATTTTTGGCGGGTTCGAAGATAAACGGGGTTCCTCTGTCATTTCGAGAACAGGTTCAGGAAAAATTGTTGTGATTAAAGGAACCTGCATTTTTGGTGGTGGCGAAGTAAATTCGATGCCATAGACATGGAGCATCCTGTAACAGCAAATAAAATTTCAGGACTGATTTACTGGTTTTTTCCGGTTGCGGTAGGAATTATACAGGCAGTATTTAATAGTTATTATCAAATACTGCCTGTTACTATTGCATTTATCGATGGTTTGACTTTTTATTTGGTGCTTGGACTTTTAGGAATTGCAGTCTGGTACGTTGTAAGATACAACGATCCCGAAAAAAGCGCAGTCATACAAATACTTGTGAGTCATATTGCTGCTGCGGTTGTTTTTACATCCTTGTGGATCGTATCCTCCGGAATCATTGTAAAGATATTGATCAACAATCCGTTGTATGATCAATATTTAAATGATCTCATTACGGAACGGATTATTGGAGGGATTGTATTTTACATTCTGCTTGTAAGCATTTATTACACATATGTATTTAGTCAGCATAACCGCGAAAAATTGCTAAGGGAGTCAGAATGGCAAAATCAGATTCGAAAAACGCAACTTAGTGCGTTGAAATCGCAGATTAATCCGCATTTCCTTTTTAATACCCTTAACTCTATAGCATCTCTCACATTAACTAATCCTGAAAAAGCGCACGGAATGGTAATTGCATTATCTGATTTCATGCGCTATTCGCTTCGCAAGCAACAAGATGATATGGTGACTCTTGAAGTTGAATTACGAAATATCGGGTTATATCTTCAAATCGAAAAAATCAGGTTTGGGAATAACCTTTTATACCGGTTCGATGTGGAAGAAGCTTGTAATCATCATTTGATTCCTAATTTGATTCTTCAGCCGTTATTCGAAAATGCAATAAAATACGGGGTTTATGAAACCTCGAAACCTGTTGAAGTTATTCTTGATGCCAGAAAATTTCCCAATGCGATGGAAATAACTGTAATCAATGATTTTGATCCTGAATCTGTTCCATTAAAAGGGGAAGGTGTCGGACTTGCTAATATTAAGGACCGGCTTTGGCTGGTATACGGAAGCTCCAGACTTCTCACGATTGAGCGCGGGAATACCCGATTCTCAGTAACGATGATTATTCCGGATATCGCAGAAAGTATTCATTAGGGAAATTGATATAATTACAACACAATGAATAAAATAAGAACATTAATTATTGATGATGAATCGCTTGCAAGAGATTTACTTCGTCATTATCTCTCAAAAGACGAGCGGGTTGAACTTATTGGTGAGTGCTCAAATGGATTTGAAGGGGTTCTTGCCATTCAGGAATTGAATCCGGATCTGGTTTTTCTTGATATTCAGATGCCAAAAATCACAGGTTTTGAAATGCTTGAATTGGTTCCAAATCCGCCTGTTATCATATTTTCTACAGCATATGATCAATATGCCATCCGCGCTTTCGAAGCCAATGCGATTGATTACCTTCTAAAGCCATATCCTTTTGAAAGAGTGGTTGCGGCCTTGGACAAAGCCGCTGAAAAACTTAAAATTAAAACGGTTTCACCGGAAATTGAAAAGCTGATCGAAACTCATGATGAGGATTCAGGGTTGCTCAACCGCGTTGTTGTTAAATCGGGTCGGAAAATTCAGGTAATTCCGGTAGAATCGATCTATTACATTGAATCGCAAGATGATTTTGTAATGATTTATTGTGGCGAAGGTCATTTTATGAAACAAAAAACGATGAAATTTTTCGAGCAACACCTCGACGGGAACCAATTTGTGCGGATTCATCGTTCTTACTTGCTCAACCTAACGCATATTTCTGAGATTCAGCAATACGAAAAGGAGTCGTGGATTGTGCTGACCAGGCAAGGTGCAAAATTGAAGGTCAGTAAAGCGGGATATGCAAATCTTAAAGAGAAATTGAAATAATTCGGAACGGGAAGGAATTGGCCATTTTGAAAAATGGAAATCTTTTGATAAAAACGGGAGAGAAACAAAACTAACTGGTGATGATTATTCAGTATTCCGTTGAAAACTCGGTTTTGAATGATTTTAACAGAGCTTCTAATTATGACAAAAGAATTAATACCTTAGCAGTAATATCCAGAGACAGATAAAGGGTCATAATTAAAGACAAGGGATTAGGAATAGCGACTGATAATCAGTCTGAAATGGGAATAGGAATTAAAATAACAAAGAACGAAATGCCTTACTTGAAAACAATGCTCATGTTTAGATTGAATTTTACGTTGATAATTATCATCATGGAACAACTATTACGATCGGGTTCCCTTTAAAAATTAAAAAAGACTGAAAATGATTAATGCTGTAATCATAGAAGATGAACCTTTACTGGGAAAAAACTTGGCCATGATGCTTCGGGAATATTGTCCTGATGTCAAGGTTGTTGCACTTCTTGATTCTGGGAAAATGGCGTTGGATATTCTTCCGGTAATTCAGTACGACCTGATTTTTTCCGATATTCAACTTGGTGATATGGATGCATTTTGCCTTTTTGAACGACTCGAAAATACTGATCAACATATTATTTTCATTACAGCACATGACAAATTTGCGTTAAATGCTTTCAAATTAGATGCCATAGATTATCTTTTAAAACCGATCCTTCCCGAAGATTTGATACGTGCAGTAAACAGGGCGATCGAACGTTTTGCAGGTATTGATAAATCAAATCCTTTATACGGAGCTTTTACGGCTCAAAAAAGTGGCAAAATTTTGATTAAAAGCAACGATGAAATTCACTTTCTTTCACCTGAAAAAATTATTTATTGTGAGGCCGACGGTGCTTATACAAAAGTTTATCTTGATGATAACGATTCGGATTATAAACTAGTTACCACACATTTAAAGAAAATAGAAGAAGCACTACCCAAAAATATGTTTTACAGAATCCATGATGCTCATATCGTGAACTGTAACTTTATCGACCATATCAAATACCCCAAAAGGATTTGTGTATTAAACCATATTACCGACTCAGAAAAAACGCAGCTCAAAATCTCCGAGCGAAGATACCAGAGCTTTCTTGAATTCCTTAAAAACAACTAATTTTAATTTTAGGGTTACGCTTATTGGTAAAAACACTACAACTGTTAGGGAAAGTATCACAGCTGCCAAGTTGATGACGAATAATGATGCTGCAATGTATTCTGCGTGTAATTTTTGTTGACATTTGCACCGTTCATTTTTGTTCAGACCCTAATCGTTCATTATATAATCAACTCCCCTCTGGCAGGAAATAGATCCTGTCAGAGTCATTATTTCTCCTGAAAATATTATTTCCAACAATTCTTTTCTCCAAATATTTAACAGTCAACCCAATATATTAATTGTAAATTTACATTTAATTCGAACCTCAGTCCATGAACAACAGCGAAGTAAATATTGTATTATTTGATGGGGTTTGTAATCTCTGCAATAAAACCGTAAAGTTTATTATTCGTAATGATTCAAAGGCAAAATTCAGATTTGCTTCGGTGCAGAGCGAAAGTGGGCAATTACTTCTCGGACAACTTGGTTTTCCGCTTGACCGTTTCGATTCGCTCGTTTACATTAGCGACAGTAAGTTTTATGTAAAATCAACAGCCGTTTTGAGGATTTTAAGGGAATTGGGACGCGGATGGCAGTTGTTGTACGCCTTTGTAATAATTCCGCTGTTTTTGCGGGATGGGGTATACAACCTCATTGCAAAACGGAGATACAAATGGTTTGGCAAAAGAGAAACCTGCCTGATTCCATCCCAGGAATATCAGGTAAGATTTCTTGATTAGGAATTCTTTTACATTAAAAAATAAATTCAAAGTTTTTCTTTGCTATATTGCCGGTATTATTGGAAATAACAAAACCAAAGTTTTTTTCAATTAATCAATTAGATTATATACCTTTACGTATTGGATTCGCCAAATTTTTGGCGTTTGACTAAAATCGTTATATTTGCCGGAACAGTTTTATCAACATAAAAATATGAGTATCGAAAATAGTAGTATTAAAAGGGATGCTGTAAGAGAGAATATTCTGAAAATAGCCCAGGAGATCTTTAGCAAATACGGGTATAAGAAAACAACCCTTGACGATATTGCAAATGCTGTGCGAAAAGGCAAAAGTTCTCTTTACTACTACTTTAACAGTAAGGAAGATCTTTTTCAGGAAGTAATTCAAAAAGAGGCAGATATTCTTCGTGAAGAATTATCGAAAGTGCTTCTGAAAGATATGGATCCAGCAGAAAAACTGCGAGATTATGTGATGACTAAAATCACAACTTACCGGCAATTGGCCAATTTTTACAACGCTATCGAGAACGACACTGCAGCAGTGGAGTTTATTGATAAGATAAAATCACAATACTATCAGGAAGAAATTCGTATGATGAAACGGATTTTGTTGGAAGGGGCCCGTCAGCGGAAATTTATCGTAAAGGACTTTGCTCTTGTCGCGATAGGTATTACAACTGCAATACGCGGACTCGAAATGCCGCTTTCTGCCGGGCCTTATCGCTCGACTGATCTTGGTAAAAGTGTCGATTCTATTGTGAAAATAATTTGCTACGGAATCATGAAAAGAGATTAAAGATATTGACGAAAAAACCGCTTACCCCCGTTCAAGGATAAGCGGCTTTTGGCTTATTTTGAAGCCTGTTTTTCAATAAGCGTATCAGCCTGTTTTGGCAATGGTTCGCCAATCTGATACATGTCATTAATCTTATCATTCAATTTCTGATCGGGGAAACTCACTGAATAAATCATCGCTTCGACCTGGCGCAAATAATCGCGTTTATTGTATTTAGGCGAGTAAATGTATCCTTCTACTGTCAAGACGCGTTTTCTTGCCAAATCCAGCGTTGTGAGGCTTACAAACGGGCCTCCCATAAAGTCACCTTCTACTTTCCACAATCCCCTCATCTCAACAGAGTAATTTCCACGGTTTTTAAATGTCTGCGAAACAATGAATCTTTTTTCTGTTGTCATAAACGAGCCTGGAAGTGCTCCCGGAATTTTATGACGCAGAACAGAATCGCGCTTCTGCAAAAGGTTTTTTGTGACAAATGCACTATCCGACACATAAGGATACCAGTAAGCGATGATTCCCTGACTTATAAGTGGCGACTCGTACCGAATCCAGACAAAATCAGATGTATCTTTAACGATATCGTAGCCTTTGGGGATATTAAGATTAAACTTATGCGTCTTAACCAGTGAGTCGGAAATCGTCTCTTCTTTGTATTTCTTTTGTGCATACATTTCCATAAGCCTCATTTTTTCAGCTCGTAATATGACTGAGATGATCATATCCGATTTTTCAGCAAAGATTTTGACAAAACCAGCTTCATCAGCCGCCTGCACAGATATTACAACCTGTTGTCTGGCCCAAACATCGTACTGAATGGTCACTGATGGTTCGGTTACCGATGGAAGAATTCGGGTCAAAACAATATTTCGGGTTGTTTCAAAAGTTTTAAAGGCATCGGGCGGTATGCTTACCACATTCAGTATTGGCTCCTCCTGAGGCAAACTGAGCTGCGGCTGCGAGAGATAGCGTTTAATTGTGTCGCCAACATTACCTTCCCAAACCCCTTTCGCGATTACCACAATTGTTTCGCCGGGTCGGCCTGTAACGCTTTTCATGAGCGATTTTCCGTCGCCGCCGCAGGCAGAAAGGAGCAAAACGACTGATACAGCAAAGATATAGTGTGCAATTATTTTATTCACAATACAATATTTATTTTATTATGCTTAGTATTGAAGCCGGACGATTTAATTGTAATTCAAGAAAATAACAGAAACCCCGATTCGGACAAACGAACCAGGGTATCAATATTTTTCTAACCGGCTTATTATTTTAGCGGTTCTTTCTTATTATTGTCTTCGGGATTCTCTTTTGGGTTTTCATCGTCATCCTTAATCGATTTTTTAAAGTCTTTCATCCCTTTACCAATTCCACTCATAAGCTCAGGGATTTTTTTTCCGCCAAACATAAGTAAAATCAATGCAACAATAAGGACAATTTGCCATACCCCAATAAAGCCTAAAATAAGTAATAAACTCATAGTGTTTTTATTAATTCGTTTGTTACAAATATAGTAAAAGTTGAGTCTAAATGACAGTTATCTGTCGAAAACAATAGTTTCGGATAACGATTACAGCAGAAAGCCCCGAACAATGATATGCCCGGAGCTTGTATGAATGGTGAAGATTGACCTATTATTCTTTAAGAGGTTCCTTTTTATTGTCTGTTGATGGCGACTCTTTGGGAGCATCAGCAGAGGTCGTATCTTCTTCTTTTATGGCTTTTTTGAATTCCTTCATTCCTTTACCAATTCCGCCCATCAGTTCGGGAATCTTTTTACCTCCAAACATAAGCAGAGCCACAGCAACGATTAAAACGATTTGCCAAGGTCCCACAACCCCTGCAATTATTAACAAGTTCATAGTATCACATTTAATTTGTTTCGGTGCAAAAATAGTATTCCCAATGATAAGTTATTACGCACAGCCCAATATATTTCATTTAAATAATTTCCAGATATCGTTTCCGTTGGCATAAATAAGCAACGAGAAAAGAATAACCATTCCAACTATCTGTGCATACTCAAGGAATTTATCACTTGGTTTTCTTCCTGTTATGATCTCGAAAAGGAGAAACAGAACGTGCCCGCCATCGAGTGCCGGTATTGGAAGAATATTCATGACCGCAAGAATAATTGAAAGGAAAGCAGTGAGACTCCAAAATGATTCCCAGTCCCATGCGCCTGGGAAAATATTCCCGATGGCGATAAATCCGCCCAGCGATTCGTAAGCTTTTGTTTCGGGCGCAAATAGTAGTTTGAACTGTTTGAGATAATTACCTATTGCGTGATATCCTTTGGAGATCCCGCCCGGAATTGATTCAACGAAACCGTATGTAATTGTCTTAAATTCGAAAACACCATCGAATTTCTTTTCTGCTTGAATGCCGAGTAAACCGGCAGCTCCTATTGCGACAGGTAACGTTTTCTCCGTTCCTTTCCGCTTAATTAGAACGCTGATTGTTTTTCCTTTCGAAATGGCCACTGTGTCCGTAAACTGATCGTAGAATTGAAAACCTGCTCCATTAACCGCCAGAATTTCATCTCCTATTTCAAAACCTGCATCACGGGCAGGCGAAACTTTTCCAAATCCGATTACTTTACAGTTATAAGGAACCCTTAAATCTATAAAGGATTTTTCAGTTAATAGTTTTGGAATTATTTCTTTTTTAACAGGGACAACAATTATTTCTTCGTTACGTTGTACTTCGATGGTTTTGGCACCATCAAGTACAATAACGGGAATGATTTTGAAGAAATCTTCAACTTCTTTATCGTCAACCGATATTATTTTGTCGCCACTTAGCAGCCCCAACTCCCTACCCGTTTGACTAACAGCTATCCCATATTTCACATTTTTAGTTGGAAGATACTGTTCTCCCCATACAAAAAGGATCATTGAATAGAGCAGGATGGCAAGAATCAGATTAAATAAAACCCCTCCGATCATGATGATCAATCGTTGCCATGACGGTTTCGAGCGAAATTCCCATGGTTCAGGAGGCAATTTCATTTGCTCCTTGTCCATCGATTCGTCAATCATGCCCGAAATCTTCACATAACCACCAAGTGGCAACCATCCAATACCGTATTCGGTTTCACCTTTTTGAAATTTGAAAAGTGAAAACCACGGATCAAAAAAGAGATAAAATTTCTCAACCCTGCATTTGAAAGCTTTTGAAAATATGAAATGGCCAAATTCGTGAATAATAACCAGTATCGAGAGACTAAGAAGTAACTGTGCAGCCTTAATAAGAATAATCATAAGTGTAACTATATCAATTTTTTATTTGCAAAATGGCCACCATCTCGGCAGCATATGCGCGTGCTTCACGATCGGTTGCCATATAATCATCGAGAGTTGGCTTGGCAATGAAAGTCGATTTTTGCATAATCTGCTCATTTACATTCCATATATCAGGGAATGTGATTTTCCCTTTCAAAAAAGCCTCTACCACTATTTCGTTGGCAGCATTTAAAATACATGCCAGATTACCACCTTTAAGCAATGCTTCGTAAGCAAGTGCAAGATTACGAAAAATTTTCGTATCGGGGGTTGAAAATGTTAAAGTTGGGAAATCGGCAAAATTCAGCCTTGGGAAATCATTGCAGATCCTTTCAGGGAAGCTAAATGCATATTGGATAGGCAATCGCATATCGGGCAATCCAAGCTGTGCTTTGATGGACCCGTCACAAAATTGAACCATCGAATGAATGATGCTTTGAGGGTGCACCACCACTTCAATTTGTTCCGGTTTTAATCCAAAAAGCCATTTTGCTTCTATTACCTCAAACCCTTTATTCATCAGCGATGCCGAGTCGATCGTTATTTTGGCTCCCATATCCCAATTCGGGTGCTTTAAAGCATCTTTTGCGACTACGCTGTCAATCTTTTTTTTATCCATGCCGTGGAAAGGACCTCCTGAACAGGTGAGAATTACCTTTTCAACCGGATTCATATATTCACCGGCAAGGCATTGAAAAATTGCTGAGTGCTCTGAATCAACAGGTAATATATCTACCTTATTTTCAATTGCCAGTCGGTTGATCAGATCGCCGGCCACAACCAGTGTCTCCTTATTGGCGAGTGCAATTTGTTTTTTTGCTTTAACGGCATTTATCGTTGGGATCAGCCCCGAATAACCTACCATAGCTGTCAGCACAAGGTCAACGCTACCCATCTCAACCACCTGTGCCAAAGCAGCTGACCCGGCATATACTTTGATATCTTCACCAGCAAGTGCTTTACTTACAACATCATATTTTTCTTCGTTGGCGATTACCACTACGTTGGGACGGAATTTTTTGGCTTGCTCTATCAATAAACTCACATTATTGTTTGCTGTCAAAACCTCAACAGAGAATCTTTCCGGATTATTATCAATTATTTCGAGTGCCTGCTGTCCGATTGAACCGGTAGAACCGAGTATCGCAATATTTTTCATAAATAATAATTAGAATTTGATGTAATCTTCGGGGTTGATTGATGCACCATTTAGCCACATTTCGAAATGCAGATGTGGCCCGGTCGTCTCTTTTCCCGTATTGCCCATAATGGCGATCGCTTCGCCGGCCCTGACTTTATCTCCCTGAATTTTAAGAAGCTCTGCATTGTGCCGGTAAACTGTGACCAGATTTTGCTCATGCTGAAGATAAATAACATAACCGGTATTGATCGTCCAACCTGCAAATATGACGGTTCCGTCAAGTGCCGCTGATATACGGGCATTCAATTTACCTACAATATCTACTCCGATATGTCCGTTGCTCAAATCGTATTTTCCTGTAATCATTCCGTTTATTGGTGGAAAGAAAAGCAATCCGGCCACACCGCCACGTGCAACCTGACCAGAATTGATCCCGAGATTGGTCTGTTCCTGCGAAATTTCATCTTTGAAAAGGCTGTCGTGATCGTATTTTTTGAACTGAACCTGATCGGGTCTTGGTATTGCCCCACGTCTGACGGCAGTATCTGAAGGTGTTTCGCCGGCTAACATGGCCCTGAAGTCGTTGAAATACTTATCACGTCTTTGGATTTCGAGATCAAGCGAATCGACTATCAAAACATTACGGATCAGCATCTGCCTCATTTTCCCGGTTGGATATCCCGGAATGTATTCCCGTAAGGGTGTAAAAGCTATTAAAACAGTAACTCCAATGATAATTACCACTACTGCAAAAACCAATGCCATCACCAATGTTCTTGCATTGAACCGTATCTGTTTTATAATATGCAGATTAAGGTCATTAAAAATTACAATTCGGTATGGATTCTGAAATAATTTCCTAATCTTATCCCGCTTCCTTTCTTTCGGCATTCCTTATTTTATTTCAATAGTGTTCAAACTTACATGAAAATTACACGATACACAAAATTTTAGGTGGAATCTAAGTAATTTCAATCTTCCTTTCTGTTTCAAAACGTTGATTAATAAATTTTTAGTAATTGTTAATCTTCCTTTGATTTCATATGTCAATTTTTTTAAAATATTTTATTTGGTTTCCCGGTTTTTGTTACTACATTTGCACCCTCTTAAAGAATAAGACGTTCCTATAAAACAACAATATACTGTGGGGTAGAGCAGTTGGTAGCTCGTCGGGCTCATAACCCGGAGGTCACAGGTTCGAGTCCTGTCCCCGCTACTCTGAAACCGCAACAATCTAAATATATGATTGTTGCGGTTTTTTTTATGCTCGTTTGTAAATTACCATATTTAAAATCTCCACCTTATGCACTTGCCAGTGTTGCAATACTCACTCTTACACCTGGGATTTTAAGCAGTGGCTCACAACAGGCTTCAAGTGTTGCACCTGTAGTTACCACGTCATCAACGAGCAATAAATGTTTGCCTGTCAATAAAGCCTCATTTTTAACATTAAAAATCCCGCTAACATTTTCCCATCGTTCAAATCTTCCTTTTCGTGTTTGCGATGAAGTATGTATTTCTCTCACCAGGTTTCCGGTGATAACTGGTCGTTTCATTGATTCTGCCAATCCTTTACAAATTTCGGTACTTTGGTTATATCCCCTTTTTTTCTCTTTTTTAGGATGGAGCGGCACCGGAATAATGACATCAATATCCTGGTAGGATTTGTTTTGAATAAGGTCAAATCCAAACAGAATTCCCATTTTTATACCAACCTCACAGTTCCCCTTATATTTTAGTTGATGCAAAAGATGCTGCAGGCGTCCTCCTTTATCGAAACGGCAAAATGAAGTTGCCAATTCAATATTTACTCTGCCGATAAATATCTGAAAAATTGGGTTTTCGGGATAGAAATGATAATTTGTTCGTGGAAGGTCGGCCAGGCAATGAAGACAAAGTACCTCTTCGCCTTTCACAAGTGCGGTATTGCAACCGGCACAAAGTCGGGGATAGAAGAGTGAAATTAGATCGTCGAATAGGTTCATATATCCGGATTCTATTTACTGCTATGCAATTACAAATTTAAAGAAAGGTTTTCACAAAAGGGTAAAATCAAAATTGTTTATCAAAAATATCGGTTACCTTTATTTGCAAAATCAAAGCATTATGGCTAAAGATAAAAAAAACAAAAAAGCACTCAGCTTTAATAAGTCGGGGTTAAAGAAGGCAATCCTTTCAGTCTATTACGAAAATAGCAATCAATCATTTAATTACAAACAAATAGGTGCAGCGGTAGGTGCAAAAGATGTTGGCGAATTGCAGCTTGTAAATGTAGTTTTACAGGAATTGCGCGACGCAGATACTGTTGTTGAAACTGAACGCGGAAAGTTCCGCCTTAAATCGCAGGGGGGTACAGCTACCGGAACGGTGGAAATTAATTCAAAAGGATATGGCCAGGTGAGAAGCGAGGAGCTTGACGAACCTGTTTTTGTTTCGGCCGCCAATATGAATCATGCTCTCGACGGGGATAAAGTAAGGGTTCGTTTGTATGCACGCCGGAAAAGAAGTAATCCGGAAGCTGAGGTGATTGAAGTGATCGAGCGGGCAAAAACAACATTTGTGGGTACGATCGACATATCGCAATTCAGTGCTTTTCTGGTTCCCAATAAAAAGACGCCTTTCGATCTTTTTATCCCCAAAGACAAATTGATGGGTGCGAAACATGGTCAGAAAGCAGTGGCACGAATCATGGACTGGCCGGAACGTGCAAGAAACCCGTTTGCCGAAATTATTGATGTTTTGGGTGATGCCGGGAACAATAACACCGAAATGCACGCCATTCTTGCGGAATTCGGTCTCCCATACGGTTATCCTGAAGCAGTGAATCAGGCTGCAGATCGAATTTCAACGGTGATCACTGAAGAAGAGATCAGTAAAAGACGCGACTTCCGTGGTGTACCCACTTTTACGATTGATCCGGCTGATGCCAAGGATTTTGACGACGCACTTTCGATTCAAAAACTCGAAAACGGATATTGGGAAGTCGGTGTTCATATTGCAGACGTCACCTTTTATGTGAAACCCGAATCGTTGCTCGAAGATGAAGCCTATAACCGTGCTACCTCCGTTTATCTTGTCGATCGTGTCGTTCCGATGTTACCCGAGATACTTTCGAACGGGGTTTGTTCGCTGCGGCCAAATGAAGACAAATTGTGTTTTTCGGCAGTATTTCAAATTGATGATAACAGTTTGGTTATCAATGAATGGTTCGGCAGAACAATTATTCATTCCGATCGCCGGTTTGCCTACGAAGATGCACAGCAGGTGATCGAAACAGGTGAAGGTGATTTGAAAGAGGAAATTCTTACACTTGACCGGTTGGCTAAACAATTGAGAGCGATCCGGTTCGAAAATGGATCAATTGGTTTCGACCGCGTTGAGGTGAAATTTGAAATCGATAAAGACGGCAAGCCGTTAAGTGTGTTTTTCAAGGAATCAAAAGATTCGAACAAATTAATAGAGGAGTTTATGTTGCTGGCCAACAAACGGGTTGCCGAATTCGTTGGAAAACCGGGGGCTAAAAAGAAGGAACGCACCTTAGTTTATAGGATTCACGATAAGCCCGATCCTGATAAACTCGACTCATTTAATCACTTTATCAAACGGTTTGGGTACGGAATTCAGACGAATAATCCGCAGACAGTTACGGCGTCGATGAATAAGCTGATCGAAAATGTGGCCGGTAAGAAAGAGCAGAATGTGATCGAAACACTTGCCATCCGGACCATGGCTAAAGCCGAATATTCAACCCGGAACATTGGCCATTATGGCCTTGGTTTTGAATACTACACCCATTTTACTTCTCCAATCCGTCGTTATCCCGATATGATGGTTCACCGTTTGTTGCAACGATACCTTGAAGACGGAAGGTCGGTTCAGGCCGATCAGTACGAAGGAATGTGCAAACACTCATCCGAAATGGAGAACAGGGCCGCCAGTGCAGAGCGGGCATCTATAAAATACAAACAGGTTGAATTTATGGCCGATAAAATTGGTCAACAGTTTAAAGGCGTGATATCTGGCGTAAAAGAGTGGGGTATTTATGTTGAAATTGATGAAAATAAATGTGAAGGAATGGTTCCTTTATTCGAACTTACCGATGACTTTTATGAGTTCGACGAAAAGAACTATTGCATTATTGGACGACGTTCGCATAAAAAATATCAGTTGGGTGATGTGATTGAAGTTGAAATCGCAAGGGCAAACCTCGAAAAAAAACAACTCGATTTTCGCATTGTTGGTGAAGAGCTTCCACCACAACGAATAAAAACTCCGGCCCGAGGTAGAAAAAAGTATTCGTGAGTTTGGCAATAATCAATCAATACTCACTTTACAATAAGGTAAAAGCCTGACATTTAATTCTGTCAGGTTTTTACTTTGTATCTTCATTTGAGTCGTAATTAAAGTTTGTTTGTCTCTGTTAATTTCTATTCTTTTGCGGTAAATTACCGGTTTAATTTTTGAAGACTCAAAATTTGGGATAATTTCAAACTATGCAATGATGGATGTATCACCTTTTGTATTAACGTTAGTAAAATGGAGTCTGATTACCATTGTATTGGTGGTTGGATTATTTGTTTTAAACCGTACACGTACGTTTGCAAAAGGAACGAATGGCAAAAAATTGTCATTTAATAAGAAAAGGGTGCCATATGATGCCGAAATTGTTCTTGATAAAAGCCAAAGGTACAATCCATCAATTATTGGGTTGACGGTTTCAAATACAGGGACAAAAGAAATTGATCTCAGTGCTCCTGTTATTATTTTTAGGCGGTGGTTTAGCAAACGAAAGTTCAAGGTGCTCAAGGTCGAACATTCAGAGATCTACCCCATTCTATTAGGACCGGGCAAAATATATGAATTAGACATTTCGCTGGATCAATTTTATGAGGCCGTTCCTGAATTGCAATTGGCCTGCCGGATGAGCATCGAGATGAAAGATCAAAATGGAAAAAGATTTAAAAGTCAGACAATCAGGCTGAAATTGTTTTAATTTGAATGAGAGACTGGAAATTTAAGGATAGTGATTTTAGCAACTTCCCCATATATGAGGGTCGTGATCTGGGAATTATTTGGACACGAGAGAAAACCTGTGTAAGAATATGGGCACCAACTGCAAAACGAATCTTTTTCCGCTTGTATAAAGCGGGGCTGGGTGGTGCAGCAACAGAGGAATTTCCATTATTGCCAGATGACAATGGCACCTGGATATACGAAATCAAAGGGAATCTTGAGGGTCTGTTTTACACCATCCAGGTCCGCGATGGTGAGGGCTGGTTGAAGGAAGGTCCTGATATCTATGCAAAAGCTGCAGGTGCCAACGGCCGTCGGGGAATGATCATCGACCCGAAAAAGAGTAATCCTCCAAAGTGGGATGACGACACTCGCCATACTGCTGCAAACCCGACTGATATGGTGATTTATGAAGTTCATATCCGCGACTTCTCCATGTCTCCGACTTCGGGAATTAAAAATAAGGGTAAATTTCTTGGATTTACCGAAAAGGGTACTAAACTTCCTACGGGAGAATCCACAGGAATTGATCATTTGAAAGAACTTGGAATCACACATGTTCACCTGCTTCCGGTTGCCGATTTTTATACTGTTGACGAATTAAATCCAACAGCTCAATATAACTGGGGCTACGATCCGTTAAATTACAATACTCCCGAGGGATGGTATTCATCCGATCCGATTGATGGTGCAGTGCGGATCAGGGAGTTGAAGATGGCTGTTATGTCCATTCATAACAATGGAATGGGTGTAATACTTGATGTGGTTTATAATCATACCGGGCTTATTTTCGAATCCTATTTCAACCAGACGGTTCCCGGATATTTTTACCGCTTTAACCCGGATGGCCGCTTTTCGGATGCCAGCGGATGTGGAACCGAATTGGCCACCGAGCGCGAAATGGTCAGGAAATACATCATTGAATCTGTCGCTTACTGGGCAGAAGAGTACCACATCGACGGTTTTCGTTTCGATCTGATGGGATTAATGGACATTGAAACGATCAATCTTATCCGGAAAAGACTCGACACGATCGATCCCCGGATATTCATGTATGGTGAAGGATGGAGCGCCGGTCCGAGCCCATATCCTGAAAAACTTCGGGCCGTAAAAGCAAATACAAGCCAGCTCGACCGGATTGCCTCGTTTTGCGATGATATGCGCAACGGATTAAAAGGTTCTCCGTTCGAAAAAAACAACGCAGGTTTTATCAGCGGGATTACATTGCGCGAAGAACAACTGAAATTTGCGATCATCGGGGCCATTCAGCACGATCAGATTATTTATGACTATGTCGTGACTTCAAAACAGGCATGGGCAAAAACTCCTGCCCAATGTGTGAATTACGTTTCATGTCACGACAATTATACGCTCTTCGATAAACTTCAGTATTCCTGTCCCGAAGCTTCGTCAGAAACGATCGGACGGATGGCGCGACTTGCTTTTGGAATCGTACTAACATCACAGGGTATCCCCTTCCTCTTTGCCGGCGATGAAATGCTTCGTTCAAAAGGCGGACATCCTGATTCTTACCGGTCGCCAGATCTTATTAATCAAATTGACTGGAGTGCGAAGACTCGCTATGCAGGTTTGGTGAAATTTGTGAGAAATTGCATCGAATTGCGACATCAACACCCGGCCTTCCGGATTTCGGATGGCGAAATGGTACGCTCGAAACTGAGGTTCTTTGGAAAGTATATTCCTGGTGTCATCGCTTACGAGCTTTGCGATCATGCCAATGGAGATCGCTGGCGTCGTATATTGGTACTTTTGAATGGGAATAGCTATTCGGTTGAGTACGATATCCCGATGGAAAACTGGTT
>JAAFHB010000304.1 GCA_010906965.1 Mariniphaga sp.
AACTATAATCTTGGACTTGATTATCAATTGGCGCTTCCGACAATTCAGTTTTTTGGTGAAGCAGGTTTGTCGAAAAGCGGAAAACCAGGTGTTGTTCAGGGATTTGTTTGGCATGCCCATCCTCAGATCAGTTGGGCAGTCTACTATCGCTATTTTGATCCTGGCTTTCATACCTTTTACGGAAATTCGTTGTCAGAAAGTACTGGGAATCGGAACGAGTCAGGTCTTTATACGGGTGTGATGCTTTATCCGCTTCCAAAGGTTAAAATCTCCTGTTATGTTGATATCTATCACTTCCCATGGCTGACTTATAGTACCATGTCACCCGGAAGTGGTACTGATTACATGGCACAGATAGATATTGCATTGTCGCGAAAGTTATCGCTCTATTTGAAAGCGAAATATGAGTCTAAACCACAAAAGTTAAGTGGTGCTGCCGGTGTGGCTGCCGATTATGACGAAATGACGACCAAACTTAGAATTCATACGGAATATGCACTTAACGAGAAGTTTACTTTGCGTTCCAGATTTGAGTATGCAGGCTATTCTTTTAACGATTTACACGAAGATGGATTTCTTGTCTTTCAGGATCTTCTTTATTCACCGTTTCGGCGGTTGAATTTGTGGCTCAGATATGCTTACTTTGATACCGACGGATTTAATTCTCGAATTTACACATACGAGAACGATCTGTTGTACAGTTTTTCGATTCCTGAGTTTCACGGGAAAGGCCACCGGCTTTATCTTAATTTGAAATTTGCTCCGTCTTCGCGGGTTACAGCATATTTGAAGGCTGGCTATACCATTCATGATGGTGCATCATCGTGGGGTTCGGGTAATGATATCACCTCCGGAAACACCCGATTGGAGTTGAGGGGACAACTTTATTTCAGATTTTGAAATATTCGAATTGAAAGTACTATTTTTTTAGTTTTAATAATCAATGAGTTAGTCTGTATTTTTAAGCAAATTTAAGTTTTCTCATGGGATATTCGCCCGAACAGCTATTTTTGTAACTTTGTTTTGACTTCTAACAGATAAATAAAACTACGAAAATATGTTGGTTTCGAACGAGTTCGATGAAATAAGGCCTTATTACGATGCAGAAGTTCCGGCAATCATGACAAGGTTGTTGGATGATCCGGTTTTTACAAGGGTACTTAATAACCTCTATGCTGCTGATGAAGCCAAAATCAAAGAAGTCAGAGAAGCCATGCGCCAAACCACAAATGTTGAAGCATTTCAGCGACGCTTCATGGTACCTTTCCTCGAGAGTATTCTTAAATCCAGTACAAGGGGATTAACAATCGGTGGACTTGAGCACCTGAAGAAAGATCAAAGTTATTTGTTTATTTCCAATCACCGTGATATTGTTCTCGACTCAGCCCTGCTCAATGTCGAAATGTACAAATTCGGTTACAAGTCAACTGAAATAGCGATCGGAAGTAATTTACTCGTTTATAAGTGGATTGAAGATATATCAAGGGTTAATCGGTCCTTCATCGTAAAGCGGAATATTCCGGTCAGGCAAATGCTTGAAGCCTCGAATCTTCTTTCGGCCTATATCAGGGAAACAATTACCCTTAACGGGAATTCAATTTGGATTGCTCAACGTGAGGGACGTTCAAAGGATGGTCTTGATCTGACTTCGCCTGCATTGCTGAAAATGTTGAACATGTCGAACAATCGTAAATTTGTGAAGGGATTTACCGAATTGCGCATTGTACCTATGTCTATCTCCTACGAAATTGAACCCTGCGGCAACGAAAAGGTGGCTGAATTATTGAAGCGCCAGGCTGACCCCGATTTCCACAAAACGGAAAAAGATGATTTGCTAAGCATGGTAAGCGGTTTAAAAAACCAAAAAGGGAGAGTTCAGATTCATTTTAGTGCCCCCATCGACAGCAATGCCGTTAATAGTCTTTCAAAAGAGGGAAATGTTAATGATCGGTTGAAACGCCTTGCAGAGTACATTGATAAGCAGATATATACAAATTACAGATTGTTTCCCAACAATTATATAGCCTACGATTTATACTATAATTGCAATAAATATATCGACCAATATACGACAGAAGAGCAAAGCTTATTTATAGAGCTTACCCATCAACGTTTGAAACTTGTAAACGAAGACCGTGCTGAGGCTATGGAATTGTGGCTTAAAATGTATTCCACTCCGGTTTTAAGTTTCGAGAATTGTTGTCAAAAGGACCTAAGTGAAATTTGATTCGATTATCTGGGACTGGAATGGCACGCTGCTCAATGATGTTGGAATTGCGGTTGATTCCATCAATCAACTGTTACTTGACCGAAACCTGGAACTGCTGACCATTGAAAGATATCTGGATGTTTTTACTTTTCCGGTTCAGAATTATTATGAGTTGATTGGGTTTGACATGAAAACTGAGCCTTTTGAGATTCCTGCCTTTCAGTTTATTTCAATCTATAACAAAGCTGTTGAAGATTGCGGTCTGCACGATGAGGTTGTTCCGTTATTAAGTCGTTTGCGTGTCCTGGGATATCGTCAGTTTATCCTGTCTGCCATGGAGCAACAAGTTCTTGAAAAGACAGTAAGCGATAACGACATCCATCAATTCTTTGAGGATTTGTGTGGATTAAGCGACAACTTCGCGGTATCAAAAATTGCCAACGGCAAATCCCTTTTTACCAATAGAGGACTGAATCCTGAGAGAGCGCTGCTGATAGGAGACACAATACACGACTACGAAGTCGCGCAGGCGCTCGGTTGCAAATGTGTACTTGTTGCAAAGGGGCACCAGTCGAAAGAGCGGCTGTTAACTACCGGGGCACTGGTTCTGGATGGTTTGGACGAGATTGAATTTCTTTTAAAACAAAACGACCGATAAAGTATATTTTATCGGCCATATTTGATTATTAAACGGATTGTTACGCGTTTAATAACTTATTGCTTAATGCCTGAAGCGTTGCCTTTTTGTCATTTGTATTTACCAGCAACGAAATATTATTACGGCTTCCCCCGTAGGAGATCATTCTGATCGGAATCTCTTCAAGAGCAGTAAAAACTTTCGCAGCAAAACCTTTTTCCTCTGCAATCATATTTCCGACTATGCATACGATGGTCTGGTTCCGGTCAATTTCAACTTTCCCGTATTCCTTGAGTTCAGCAACAATTTCATCAAGGTGTTTCGGATCGTCGATTGTCAGTGATAATGCCACCTCAGATGTGGTGATCATATCAATAGAAGTCTTAAAGAATTCGAAGATCTCGAATATATTTTTGATAAATCCATAGGCATTTAACATTCTTCCAGACCTGATCTTTATGGCAGTAATGCCATCCTTGGCTGCCACAGCTTTAATCCCTTTTGTCTTACTGTGCGAGGTAATCAGTGTACCTGGATCGGGCGGATTCATTGTATTTTTTAGCCTGACGGGAATGCCATTCATCATTGCTGGTAATACTGTTTGCGGGTGAAGGATCTTTGCCCCAAAATAGGCCAGCTCGGAGGCTTCATTGAACGAGAGCGTATCAACTTTCTTCGTGTTTTCGACATACCGCGGATCGTTATTATGAAACCCGTCAATATCTGTCCAGATCTGGACCTCTTCGCTGTTAATTGCAGCTCCGATTAAGGTTGCTGTATAATCGGAACCACCTCGCTGCAGATTATCGATTTCGCCGGCTTCGTTCAGGCAGATAAATCCTTGCGTGATGTAGTAATCGGCTTTCGGAGCACTTTTTAACAGCGCATTGAGTTTATCCTTAATGTAATAGTTGTCGGGCATTTTATCCGCATCAATCTTCATAAAGTCGAGGGCGGGTAGTAACAACGTATTATAACCGGCTTCCTGCATCAGCAATGTGAACAAGGCAGTCGAAATCAACTCGCCCTGTGCCAGCAATGCGCGTCCGCCATGTTCCGGAAATACACCCGATGTATACGATTTGATCACTTCAAACCTTTCTTCGAGTACCCGTTTCCCTTGCTCTTTCATCTCCTTGGATGTATAGAGATCGAACACAACGTTGTAGTATTTTTTTTCAAGGGAATTGATAATCCCCAATGCCGATTCCTTGTTCTTTTTAGACAGGTAGTCTGAAATTTCAACCAGTTTATTGGTTGTTCCGGCCATTGCCGATATTACAACCAACTTTTGTTCTCCATCAGCAATCAGGTTCATCACGGTTCTCATCGTTTCAACAGATCCGACGGATGTTCCTCCAAATTTAAATACTTTCATTTTAACGATCGTTTTAGTTATTTAAAACTATTGTCTTTTAAATCTTTAGCCACATTGGTGGAAAAAATTGTTCTGCAAAAATAGGAATATTTTGTTCCTGAACATTAAATGACGGAACAATCCAATTGTTTTATTGCTTACAATCTGTAAGCAGTTTATTTTACAGTTTCCAATCTCTTTTAAGCCGGTTGATGTATTCTGATGGCGTTTGGCCAAGTTGTTTCTTAAAACACATCGAATAATAGGAGTGGGAATTGAATCCGACTTTAAAACAAATTTCGTCGATATTGGTCATTCCGCTTTCGATAAGTTTGATTGATTTGTTGATCCTCACGAATTTCATAAACTCAGTAGCCGATTGGTTCGTAAGGGCTTTTAGTTTTCTGTGGAGTGTACTTCGGCTTAGTCCCAGCGCAGAAGAAAGCGAATCGACGGTAAAGAGTACATCCGTGAGATGCTTTTCAAGAATTGCTGTCGCCTTTTCGAGTAATTCACGGTCGGGCTTAAGCGTTTGCATAGCTTCGCGCCATTCCCCCTGCGAATTTGTGAATTTCTCCCGAAGTATTTTTCTGGACTCGAGGAGATTGCGTATTCTTGCTGACAAAATGCGGTCGTCAAACGGTTTGACAATATAGTCGTCTGCACCGGTTTCGAACCCTTCCATCTGGTTTTCGACCGAAGAGAGTGCTGTAAGCATTAATACGGGTATATGACTGGTTTCCAGATTCGATTTCAAAGCATTACAAAAGGCGGTACCATTCATTCCCGGCATCATCACATCTGTAATTACAAGGTCGGGATTAAACTCCCGGACTTTCTCAAGGCCCTCAACCCCTTCACTGGCCGTAATTACATGGTAGACATCGGATAAGATGGTTTTTAGAAATCTTTGCATCTCCTTATTATCTTCTACCACCAAAATTACAGCCTCTTTACCTGTTTTTGAGATGGAGGTTTGATTGCCGACAGTCTGGAATTGTTGTTCCTCGTAATGCGAGATTTGAGACACCGATTGCTGAATCCCTTTCCCCATTTCATCATTTGTAACAGGGAGCCGGACTAAAAACGAGGCTCCAAGGTTCTCACTGGTAAGAACTTCTATCTGACCATGGTGCATGAATATATATTCGCTGCAGAGATGCAGTCCGATACCTGTACCTGAAAGCTGACCGGGGGCCTGGTAAAACCGATCGAAAATGTTTGGCAGAATGG
>JAAFHB010000305.1 GCA_010906965.1 Mariniphaga sp.
GACTATTAATGATATGGCTGTTCAGACTGTTGGACAAACACTACGTGGCAGGGCTTCCGGGGTGAAAGTAACGAATCAGAGCGGAGCGCCAGGTACAAACTCAATTATTCAAATCAGGGGAACTAATTCTGTTATGGGAGGTAATGATCCGCTTATTATTGTTGATGGATTTCCGCTGACTGGTGGATTGGACGCTTTTGATCCGAATGATATTGAAAGTGTTGAAATTCTGAAGGATGCATCATCGACTTCTATTTACGGAGCAAGGGCGTCGAACGGAGTTATCCTTGTTACTACGAAAAAAGGAAAGGCCGGAGTAATGAAGGTTGATTTTGATTCTTACTATGGTTCACAAACAGCAAGTAAGTTAATCGAATTTTCTAATGCCCAGGAATTTATGACACTCGCAAATGCAAGAGCTGCAAACGACAATGAAGCCAATCCATTTTTCCCCGATCCATCATCAATTACCACAAATACAAATTGGCAGGAAGAAATATTTAGAACAGCGCCGATTCAAAACCATAACTTAACCCTTTCCGGGGGAAATGAGAAGTTGAGGTTTTCACTTTCGGGAGGATATTTTGATCAGGTGGGAATTGTAAAAAGCACGGATTACAGCAAATTTTCATTCCGCTCAAATATTGATGCAGAAATGAACAAATGGTTTAGTTTAAGCAATAGTTTGTTAATTGCCCGGTCAGCAAAAAACTGGATTAATTCAGGTGGTGACAATGATCCGATTACATCTGCCATGAAAGCTCCACCAACACTACCTGTTTATGACCAGGATGGGAAATATTCAGTGTTGAATATTTATAAGTTCAGCGATGGAGTTGTTGAAAATCCGGTTGCTCAATTAAACGAAATGATTAATTTAGACAATGATACAAGGATTTTTGACAATTTAAGCGCTACGTTTTCAATAACTTCAGAATTGTCATTTAAAACATCGTTTGGTGTTGATTATACAACCCACCTTTATGATTCTTATGCTTCACGAAAGGTTCAGGCTGGTAAACCTGCCGGAAGGGCATCAAAATCGAATTCGGAGTATTATTCAGTATTAAATGAAAATACGATCAACTTCAGTAAAGAAATTGGGAAACATCAAATTGATGCGGTAGGTGGCTATACCTGGCAAAAATACAAAACAATAAATTTCACTGCAGGCAGCAATAATTTTGTTTCCGATGATTTGCTCTATAATGTCTTAGGCTCCGGATCAGAAGTTGTACCCCCTTCATCAGGTGGTTCAGAATGGGGAATCGCATCATGGTTAGGCAGGGTTAACTATAATTTAGACGGTAAATACCTTGTCTCTTTGTCTGGCAGGTCTGACGGCGCAAGCCGGTTTGCTGAGGGAAATAAATGGGCATTTTTCCCCTCAGCATCATTAGGCTGGAGAGTTTCAGAAGAGAATTGGATGAAACCGTTGAGTAAAATTTCGAATTTGAAATTGCGGGCCAGTATTGGGCAAACAGGGAATCAGGCAATAGAACCATACCAAACCATGCAACGAATGAGTTCCATTCAACTTGCTCTTGGAGATGCCTTGAATATTGGATATGCCCCCGCAAATATTGCCAATAAGAAACTTAAATGGGAAACAACAACGCAATTTGATGCTGGGCTTGATGTTGGTTTCTTCGATGAAAAACTACGATTAACATTTGATTATTATTACAAAGAAACTACCGATTTGCTTGCAAGGGTTGACTTGCCGATTTCGGCTGGGTTTACTTCGACTGTCCAAAACATTGGCTCAATGAGTAACAGGGGTATCGAGTTCAGTGTCGATGCGAAACCAATAACCGGTAAATTCTCATGGGACATCGGTTTTAATATTTATACCAACAAAAACAAGCTATTAAAACTGGCAAAGGGAGCTGACATTTATGCCCCTGGTCCCGGAGGAAATTTACCATCGATGCACATTTTACGCGAAGGTCAACCAATTTCGATGTTTTATGGGTATGTACAGGATGGATTGGATGAGAATGGATTTATAAAATATAAAAATTTGGATGACAACCCCGTTATCAATGATCTCGACCGTCAAATTATTGGCAGTCCACATCCCGATTTTAATGCAGGATTGAATAATACCTTCAGGTATAAGAATTTTGAGTTTACCGTTTTTCTTGAAAGTTCTTATGGGTTCGATATCCTAAATGTCACACTTTATGAGTATGCCAATTCATTTTACAAAGGACAGAACCAAATCAGGGAGGTATATCAGGATTATTGGAGACCAGATAATACAACTGCAAAATACCCCAAACCATCTGTGAAAAATGTATTTAAACCTTCAGATTTGTATGTTGAAGATGGTTCGTACCTCAAGGTAAGGCATGTGAATTTATCGTATTCATTACCTGTGCAAAATCTTCAATGGATACGGTCGGCTCAAGTGTATTTCTCTGGCGAGAACCTGTTTACTTTTACGAAATATTCCTGGTACGATCCTGAAATTAGCCAGTATTCAAGCGGTGATTTACGTTTGAACGTAGATAACAGATCATACCCGCAAACCAGAACTTTTGTATTTGGTGTTAAACTTGGTTTCTAATTTTTAATCATTTAAAGTAAAAACAATGAAAGCAAAAATATTAGCTATACTGGCATTTTTAATTCTGACTATTGGATGTCAGGATGTATTAAATGAAGAGCCATTCACATTTTTGTCTCCGGATAAACTTACCACTGTAGAGGGTGCTGAAGCTGCGGTGAAAGCAACATACGCAGAACTACAAGGGTGGAACAACTATAAGGAAGCTTTGGTTAGTCAGCTTGAATTTAAAAGTGATTACATGATTTCCCGCGGGTCGCGCTATCCGGCAAGTGTTTACAATCTCGATGTAACCAACTTGTCAAGGGTAAATGGAATCTGGTCTTCATTTTATTCCAGCATCAATCGGGCGAACGTAATCATCTCGTCTTTTACAAATCTGACACTTAGTAAAGACTTGATTGATAAGTGGATTGCTGAGGCAAAAGTTCTTAGGGCATTTAACTATTTCCACTTGGTCAGATGTTATGGCGGTGTTCCGCTTAGATTGGAGCCTGTGCAGGATCTGGACAATGTGGCAATTAAAAGAAGTACCGAGGCTGAAGTATATGCCCAGATTATTAAAGACCTTACTGAAGCAATTAATTCAGGAAAACTACCCGATAGTTATAATCCAGCAGGCAAAGGAAGAATTACTATACATGCAGCAAAGGTATTACTTGCCGATGTATATCTGACTTCCGAAAAATGGACAAATGCTGCAGCGACTGCACTTCAGGTAATAAATTCCGGAAAATTCCGACTTGAACCAGATATGAAAAAAATGTTTAGCCCCGAAGATGGCGCAACTCATTCCGGCGAAATCTGGTCAGTAAATTTTACCAGAAAAACAGGTCTTGGAGCCTATTTCCTAACTTTTATGCACAATCCTTCACCGAAGTATTCAAGTGTAGGTTATTTCACTTACATAGGGATATTGCAATGCCCTGTAATTGCCAATTGGGACAATAACGATAAACGTAAGCAATTGAATTTATACAATACTGATAAGTCAACTCTTGAAGGAGCGGGGCTTTCAACTTCGGTTCCAATGCTTTTCAAAAAGTATATCGATTCAAATCCTTCAGGCGATGAGCATGGTAATGACTTTCCATTGTATCGATATGCAGATGCACTGTTAATATATGCCGAGGCTAAATGTATGGCAGATAACAATCCTGGAACTGAAGCTTACGATGCTGTCAATAAAATTCGCAGACGGGCTTATGGTGTCGATATTAATACACCTGCTCCCGGGATTGATCTTTCAGGGCTTTCGAAGGATGGTTTCCGCGATGCTGTTTGGGATGAAAGAGCACACGAATTTATGATGGAAGCGAAACGATGGTACGACCTGAAGAGAATGGGTAAAGTTATCGCAGAACAAAAAATCAGGGCCTCTGGTTCAACAAAAGCTTCAGGATGGGGTCCAGAAGACTGGTACTGGCCAATCCCCCGACAGGAGATTGATAATAATGATCTGATTTCTGATGCTGATCAAAATTCTGGCTATTAATTATATCATGAAAATTTTTTGGGGAGGCCTTTAGGTTAAAGGTCTCCCTTTTCATAAGATAAAATCAAGTAACATGAATAATAGAATATATCTGATTGTGTGTATCATGCTATATGTTTCATTTTCAAAAGCAAAAGCACAGTCGTATGATGTAGTTGTTTATGGAGCTACTGCCAGCGGAGTAACTGCTGCCGTAGCAGCATCAAAAGAAGGTGTAAGGGTTTTATTGGTTGAGCCCGGAAAAAATGTGGGAGGAATGGTCACGGGAGGTCTATCTCACACCGATTATGGCGACCGAACCGTTATTGGCGGCTTGACCTACCAGTTTTATCAAAAAGTAGCCGAACATTATAAAACCCATGTTTTTTTCTGGAGGGGACCCGAGCCACATGTAGGCGAACAAATTATGCTCGATTGGCTTAAAGCCTCAAAAGTGGATTTATGGCTTGGGAAAAGAATATCGCAAGTTCAAAAGAATAAAAATGTAATTGAAAAAGTGATCTTTTCAGATGGGACAGAAGTCATCGCAAAAGTTTTTGTTGATGCCGGTTATGAAGGCGACTTAATGGCACGTTCCGATGTTTCCTATACCTGGGGAAGAGAAGGCAAAAAAGACTACAATGAGTCATGGGCAGGCAGGCAGCCAATCACTTTTACCAGCCACCAGATTGATACACGGATTAACCCATTCAACAACGATAAGGATAAGCAGCTTTTACCGCTTATTCATTCGGAGCCAATGGTCGAAATTGGTGAAGGGGACAAAGGAATCCAATCCTATTGTTTCAGGATGATTGCTACAAACCGGCCGGAGAATATGCTACCCTGGCAAAAACCAGCCAATTATAATCCTGCTCATTACGAACTGGCCCGAAGATATTACCTTGCCAAACCTGATGCCGGACCACTGATTGGTTTTTGGCCAACTTTGCCTAACGGAAAATCAGATATTAATTCATCTTTAGGTATATCCACAAATCTGCTGGATGGATCGAGCTGGAAATATCCTGATGCAGATTATTCTGTAAGAGACAGCATTTGGCAATGGCACAAAGATTATACCTTAGGGCTGGCCTGGTTCTTATCAACCAATCCCGATGTTCCTCAAAAGGTTCGCGATGCTATGAAAACTTTTGGACTTTGTAAAGATGAATATGTAAATAACGAACATTTTCCGCATCAGTTATATGTTCGTGAAGCAAGGAGGATGAAGGGTGAGTACTTCCTTACACAACACGATCTGATGGAAGACACCGTAAAATACGATGCCATTGGCATGGGTTCATACAACATCGACAT
>JAAFHB010000306.1 GCA_010906965.1 Mariniphaga sp.
ATGTCGATGTTGTATGAACCCATGCCAATGGCATCGTATTTTACGGTGTCTTCCATCAGATCGTGTTGTGTAAGGAAGTACTCACCCTTCATCCGCCTTGCTTCACGAACATATAACTGGTGTGGAAAATGTTCGTTATTTACATATTCATCCTTACAAAGACCAAAGGTTTTCATAGCATCGCGAACCTTTTGAGGAACATCGGGATCGGTTGATAAGAACCATGCCAGACCTAACGTGTAATCTTTGTGCCATTGCCAGATACTATCCCTTTTGGGATAATCAGAGTCGGGATATTCCCAGCTTGATCCATCAAGCAGATTTGTTGATATACCTAAAGATGAATTAATGTCAGATTTTCCGTTAGGTAGGGTTGGCCAAAATCCAATCATTGGCCCAGCATCTGGCTTAGCGTTGTAATATCTGCGAACCAGTTCGTAATTATCTGAATTATAATTGGCTGGTTTTTGCCATGATACCAAATTCTCGGGGCGGTTTGTAGCAATCATCCTGAAGCAATAGGATTGAATACCTTTATCTCCTTCGCCTATTTCAACCATTGGTTTGGGATGAATAAGCGGTAAATTTTTTTTTTCTTTATCGTTAGAAAACGGGCTAATCCGAGCATCAATTTGGTGGCTGGTAAAGGTGATTGGTTGCCTGCCTGCCCATGATTCTTTATAGTCGTTTTTTCCCTCTCTTCCCCAAGTATAAGAAACACCAGCACGTGCCATAAGGTCGCCTTCATACCCAGCATCAATAAATACTTTTGCACTAACTTCCGTGCCATCTGTAAAGACAATCCTCTCAACAGTATTCTTATTTTTTTTTGCCTGTGATATCCTTTTGCCGAACCATACATCCACTTTTGAGTCTTTTAGCCAGTCAATCATAATTTGTTCGCCAACATGTGGTTCGGGGCCCCTCCAGTAAAAAACTTGTGTTTTATAATGTTCGGCTACTTTTTGATAAAACTGATAGGTTAAGCCACCAATAACTGTTCGGTCGCCATAATCGGTATGAGATAAGCCTCCCGTGACCATTCCTCCCACATCTTTTCCGGGCTCAACCAATAAAACCCTTACACCTTCTTTTGATGCTGCCACAGCAGCAGTCACTCCGCTGGCAGTAGCTCCATAAACAACGACATCATACGACTGTGCCACTGCTTTTGAAAATGAAACATATAGCAAAATAAATACAATCAGAAATATTCGATTATTCATGTTATTCGATTTTATCTTATGAAAAGGGAGACCTTTAATCTAAGGCCTCCCCAAAAAATTTTCATGATATAATTAATAGCCTGGATTTTGATCAGCATCAGAGATCAGATCATTATTATCAATCTCCTGACGAGGAATAGGCCAATACCAATCTTCTGGTCCCCATCCAGAAGCTTTAGTAGCCCCAGAAGCCCTGATTTTTTGTTCTGCGATAGTTTTTCCCATCCTTTTCAGGTCGTACCATCGTTTCGCTTCCATCATAAATTCGTGTGCTCTTTCGTCCCAAACAGCTTCACGGAAACTATCCTTGTTCAAACCTGAAAGATCTACAGTCGGAGCCGGTGTGTTAATACTCACTCCATAAGCCCTTCTGCGAATTTTATTAACTGCATCATACGATTCTGGACTAGGGCCATTGTCTGCCATACATTTTGCTTCAGCATAAATTAACAGTGCATCCGCATAGCGATATAATGGCCAGTCATTGCCATGCTCATCGCCGGAAGGATTTGAGTCGATATACTTTTTGAAAAGCATTGGAACCGCAGTTGAAAGTCCTGCTCCTTCAGGAGTTGATTTATCAGTATTATATAAATTCAATTGCTTACGTTTATCATTATTGTCCCAATTGGCAATTACGGGGCATTGCAAGATTCCAATGTATGTAAAGTAGCCAACGCTTGAATATTTAGGGGACGGATTATGCATAAATGTCTGAATATAAGATCCAAAACCAGCTTTTCTAGTCCATTTGATTGACCATATTTCGCCTGAATGTGTAGAACCATCTTCTGGTCTATACATTTTTGTCATGTCTGGTTCAAGCTGAAACTTTGCGGAATTAATAACCTGAAGTGCCGTAGAGGCTGCATCTGCCCACTTTTCGGATGTAAGATACACATCGGCAAGTAAAACTCTTGCAGCATGAATTGTTGCTCTACCTTTATCTGCCGCTTTATAATCTTCGGGTAGTTTTCCTGAATTGATAGCTTCTGTTAGGTCTTTAATTATCTGGGTATATACTTCGGCCTCGGTACTTCTTTTAATTGCCATATTGTTCAGATCCTGCAAAGGTTCAAGACGAAGCGGAACACCGCCATAACATCTGACCAAATGGAAATAGTTAAATGCCCTAAGAACTTTTGCCTCAGCAATCCACTGATCAACCAAGTCCTTACTAAGTGTCAAATTTGCGAAAGATGAGATGATTACATTAGCCCGATTGATGCCGGAATAAAATGCCGACCAGATTCCATCCACCCTTGACCGGTTTGTAACATCAAGATTGTATACGCTTGCCGGATAACGCGACCCGCGGGAGATCATGTAATCACTTTTAAATTCAAGCTGACTAACTAAAGCTTCTTTGTAGTAGGACCAACCTTGTAGTTCTGCATATGTTGCTTTTACCGCAGCTTCGGCACCCTCTACTGTGGTAAGTTTATCAGGAGACAAAAAGGTGAATGGCTCTTCTTTTAATATATCCTGACAGCCAACAGTCAGAATTAAAAATGCCAGAAAATGTAATATTTTTGCTTTCATTGTTATTTCTTTAATTGATTAAAATTAGAAACCAAGTTTGACCCCAAATACGAAAGTTCTGACTTGTGGGTATGATCTGTTATCGACGTTCAATCGTAAATCGCCACTTGAATACTGGCTGATTTCAGGGTCGTACCAGGAATATTTAGTAAAAGTAAACAGGTTCTCCCCAGAGAAATATACTTGAGCTGTCCGAATCCAATTAAGATTTTTTACAGGTATTGAATACGATAAATTGACGTGTCTAACTTTTAAGTAGGAGCCATCTTCAACATATAAATCAGAAGGTTTGAATACATTTTTCACGGATGGTTTTGGGTATTTTGCCGTTGTATTGTCAGGTCTCCAATAATCCTGATATACCTCCCTGATTTGGTTCTGTCCTTTATAAAATGAATTGGCATACTCATATTTTGTTGCATTCAGTATGTCGAATCCATAAGAACTTTCAAGGAAAATAGTAAACTCAAGATTCTTATACCTAAAGGTATTATTCAATCCTGCATTAAAATCGGGATGAGGGTTACCTATGATTTGACGGTCAAAGTCATTGATAACAGGATTGTTGTCCAGATTTTTATATTTTATAAATCCATTTTCATCTAATCCATCCTGCAAATAACCATAAAACATCGAAATGGGTTGCCCCTCACGTAAGATGTGCATCGAAGGTAACAGTCCTCCGGGACCAGGGGCAAAAATGTCAGCGCCCTTTGCCAGTTTTAATATCTTGTTTTTGTTGGTATAAATATTAAAACCGATGTCCCATGAAAATTCACCGGTTATTGGTTTCGCATCGACACTGAACTCGATACCCCTGTTACTCATTGAGCCTATATTTTGTATGGTGGATGTAAATCCAGCAGACATGGGAAGGTCAACCCGTGCAAGCAAATCGGTAGTTTCTTTGTAGTAATAATCCAAAGTAAAACGTAGTTTTTCATCAAAGAAACCAACATCAAGCCCTGCATCAATCTGGGTTGTTGTTTCCCATTTTAGGTCTTTATTTGCTATATTGGCAGGGGCATATCCAATATTCAGGGCATCTCCTAGAGTAAGCTGAATTGAACTCATCCGCTGCATGGTTTGATACGGATCGATGGCCTGGTTTCCTGTTTGCCCAATACTGGTGCGCAGTTTAAGGTTTGAGATAGAACTAAACTGTTTCATCCATTTTTCTTCTGAAGCTCTCCAGCCCAAAGCTACAGACGGGAAAAATGCCCATTGATTGCCTTCTGCAAATCGGCTTGCTCCATCAGATCGACCAGTAAATGTGGCAAAATATTTACTGTCGAAATTATAGTTGATCCTGCCGAGCCACGAGGCTATCCCCCATTCATACCCACCTGAAGAAGGCGGAACAACTTCTGATCCGGAGCCTAAGACATTATAGAGTAAATCATCGGATACAAAATTATTGCTGGCTGCAGTGAAATTTATTGTTTTGTATTTTTGCCAAGTATAGCCAACTACCGCATTAATATTATGTTTTCCAGTTTTTTTACTGAAGTTGATCGTATTTTCATTTAATACTGAATAATACTCCGAATTCGATTTTGATGCCCTTCCGGCAGGTTTCCCAGCCTGTACTTTTCGTGAGGCATAAGAATCATAAAGATGAGTTGTGAAGTCAACTCCAAAGGTCGATTTGAATGTAATTCCGGGCATTATGATGATCGTTGCTCCCAGATTATCGAAAATTCGGGTGTCTGTATCAAGATTAATTATTTCATTTAATTGAGCAACCGGATTTTCAACAACACCATCGCTGAACTTATAAATATTTAATACTGAATATTTTCCTGCTTCGTCATAAACTGGTAGCGTTGGAGGGGCTTTCATTGCGGATGTAATCGGATCATTGTCACCTCCTGAATTAATCCAGTTTTTTGTTGACCGGGCAATTAGCAAACTATTGCTTAAACTTAACCATTTGTTCATTTCTGCATCAACATTTGAGCGAAATGAAAATTTGCTGTAATCCGTGTTTTTTACAATCCCCACCTGATCAAAATATCCACCCGACATTGAAAATCTCAACTTTTCACTTCCCTCGGAAAGGGTTAAATTATGGTTTTGAATCGGTGCTGTTCTGAATATCTCTTTCTGCCAGTTTGTATTTGTATTTATTGAGGATGGGTTGGAAAAAAATGGATTAGCTTCCCCATCATTTGCAGCTCTGGCATTTGCGATAGTCATAAATTCCTGCGCATTACAAAATTCTATTATCTTACTAGCTGTTTGTGTGCCATAGTAAGAATCAAAATCTATTTTCATGGCACCAGCTTTGCCCTTTTTAGTGGTAACTAATATAACTCCATTTGAGGCTCTTGCTCCATAAATAGAGGTCGATGAAGCATCCTTAAGAATTTCAACACTTTCAATATCATTTGGATCAAAAGCGTCCAATCCACCAGTCAGCGGAAAACCATCAACAATAATAAGTGGGTCGTTACCTCCCATCACAGAATTTGTTCCCCTGATTTGAATAATAGAGTTTCCACCTGGCGCTCCGCTCTGATTCGTTACTTTCACCCCGGAAGCCCTGCCACGTAGTGTTTGTCCAACAGTCTGAACAGCCATATCATTAATAGTC
>JAAFHB010000307.1 GCA_010906965.1 Mariniphaga sp.
AACTTCAAATTAGCCACTCGAAACGTAAAACAACTAAAATTTAGAAATCATCCGTCTTATTCGCTGTTTTGGGGTGTAACATCAGCAACTGGAATACAATGGCGACAACTACAAAACCCGCAAGCATCGCGATATCCCTGCTTAAATTACCTGAATCTGCGGACTTTCCCAGAATAGTTGTGATCAAAGCACCCGCTGAAATACCTGCCATATTCATCAATCCATATCCTGTTGCCCGAAAACGGGGCGAGACGAACTGGCATAAGATGGGCATGTTATTGACATCGAAAACACCAAAGCCAAAACCGAAGAGCGACGCCCCGCACCAGATAGCTACAAAACTACTACCACCAAATCCCAGCAGCATAACAGCAGGAATTGTCAGTGCCAAACCAACAACGCCTGTAAAAATGCGTCCACGGAGGTTCCGTTGCATCCAACGGTCGGATATTATGCCACCAACAAGTACGCCGATCAAAGCAGACATCGCAATAGTGATGGTTGACAATGGTCCGGCCTGCTCCATATTGATATGAAGATTGGTTGAAAAAAGCGTAGGAAGCCAGTTCTTTGTTGCCCAACCAGGTAAACTAGGTGCCGAGAAATAAAACAAAATGACCCAAAAGGAAAGGTTCCCCAATAACACTCCTACCCCTTTAAAAGCTTCCGTAAATCCCTTAACAATAGAATGTGAGTCTTCCGGTGCAATGGTATATGCTTTTTTCTCCCTTAAAAAAAGAATGAGAATCACGCTGTAAAGAACACCAACCAAACCGAAAACGTGAAAAGTAGTTTGCCAGGAGAAGTTGAAAGCTATTGTTGCCCCAAAACCTCCCAGTGCCTGTCCGAGATAGATACCGGTCATGTGAATTCCCACTGCCAGCGAACGGTTTTTCCCCTGATGATAATCGGCTATAAGTGATAAACCGGCAGGCACATAGAAAGCTTCTGAAACGCCCATCAGTGCCCGAAGTATATAGAGTTGGTCAAATGTTTTTGCATAACCCATAAGCAACGTAACAGCCGACCATACGAATAAACTTCCTACAATAACCCATTTTCGGTTCAAACGGTCAGCAATAATCCCTGAAATAGGACTCATTAAAGCATAAATCCAAAGAAATACGGCCATTAACCTGCCGAAATTGGCAGCTGTTTCCAATTCCACAATATCGATCATCATTGATGGTTTCATTGTGGAAAGCATCTGCCGGTCAATATAATTAAGCAGCGCTACAAACCACAGCAGCCCTACAACGATCCAGGGATAGTATTTCTTTTGTTGCATATACTTGCGTTTATTTCAGATACTTTGTGAAAAAATCATTCATTTTTACTTGCGAGAAGTCATTAACACGCTGAACGACATCCATTGCATGCGGCCATAATGGGACTTTATAATAAACGTTTGGAACACCCACAGTGTCAAGTTTTGCTTTTAGCATATCTGACTGACTGATTGGAACGAGGTCATCCGATGTTCCATGAAGGATCATTGTCGGTGGATCGCTTTTATCAACGTAATTGATCGGAGATGCTTCTCTGTAAAGTTCCGGATTCTCTTTATAGGGATGTGCCATGAAAGAGGTAACAAGTGACTGATGCTGGGCATATTCTGTTGTCAGATCAATCGGACCATAGATATCGACAACCGCCTTTATCCGATGCCGTGATTCAACTTTAGCAATACTATCAATCGTTTCATTCGGCTTTTTCCACTCATAAGCAGCAAGTAACGCCAGGTGTGCTCCCGCTGAACCTCCGATCAATGCAATCTTGTCAGTATTGTAACCGTATTTTTCTCCGTTCCTGTAAAACCATTGAACTGCATCTGTAATATCTTCGGCACAAGCAGGATAAGGAGCATCTTTCAGTAAACGGTACGAAACAGTGGCCGTCATATAGCCTTTTTTTGCAAAAGCAACCGTGTAAACCATGTAGTCTGAACGTTTTCCGCTCCTCCAACCACCTCCATGAATAAAGACCAACAAAGGCAGAGGTTTAATCCTATTCTTTGGCCGGTAAATATCGAGTTGAAGCGATTTCCCATTAATATTCTTGTATTCAATATCTTTAATCTCCTCAATATCTGTAGGAATTTCAGGATTCATATTAATCAGCTTTTCCAGTCCTATTCCAACAGCTACGTAACCAGGAATTGTAAAATGATAACCGACAGGAGGTTTTCCCGGATTCAAGGCAGACCATATGCGCGGTGTAACCAGCAGAAAGACACAAATAACGAAGATAATCAGAAGACTATAGAGCAGCTGTTTTAGAATTTTCATAGATACCTATATTTAAATTAGACTGTAAATGCGGGAAAATAAATTGGAATAATTGATTTTAGTTCAGGTATTTCTCAAAGAATCCGGTCATTTTATCGGCCGAAAAACGATTCACACGTTGAATGATGTCCATTGTATGAGGCCATAAAGGAACCTTGTAATAAATAGTTGGGACACCCAGACTGTCAAGTTTTGATTTTAACAGATCTGACTGACTGATTGGAACAGTCTGATCGGATGTCCCATGAAGAATCATTGTAGGCGGACTATTTTTATTTAAATAATGAATGGGAGAAGCTTCAGTAAAAAGTTCAGGCGCTTGCTGATAGGTATGTGCAAGAAATGAAGTTACCGTAGAATTGTCTCTGGAAAATTCAGTTGTCAGATCCGTCGGCCCATAAATGTCAACGACTGCTTTGATCCGAGGAATTGTATCCGCAACTGTCGAATCAGAATTCATTCCCGTTTTCTTCCAACCATAGGCAGCAAGAAGTGCAAGATGCGCTCCGGCAGAACCTCCAATCAGAGCAATTCTGTCAGGATCATAACCATAGGTTTCGCCATTTTTATAAAACCATTGGACTGCATCTGTAATATCTTCGGCGCATGCCGGATACGGACCATCTTTTAATAACCTGTATGAAACCGTGGCTGTGACGTATCCCTTTTTCGCAAAAGCAACAAGGTAAACCAGGTAATCTGCCCTTTCGCCGCCACTCCATCCTCCGCCATGAATAAACACCAGTAAAGGAGCCGGCTTAGTGAGATTTCGGGGTTTGTAAAGATCTAATTGCAGCGATTTCCCATTAATATTCTTGTATTCAATATTTTTAATCTCCTCGATATCTGCCGGAATCGCGGGCGTTTTATTGATCATCTCTTCAAGTCCTAACTTTAATGCCAGGTAAGTAGGAGCCAGATAATGGTAGCCAACAGGAGGTTTATCTGAATTGATGGCTGACCACACCCTTGGCGTAACCATTAGCAGACAGCACAACAGGAAGACAATCAACAAACCGGTAAGAAGGCGTTTAAAGAGTCTATATTTCATAAGTTAGTCATTAATTAGTTTAAACAATTTTTCTCTTCTCAAGTATTGCTTTGCGGCGCATAGGGCCGGGTTGTTTCAATTTGCCTTTGCAGATGCGCCTTTTCATTTGCCGTTCTTCTGACCCCCGGGTTACACTCACGTTATTCACTCACCCGCGGTTATTGTTAAACTCTTTCATGATATTGCAAAATAAAATCGTCATTTCAAATTGCCGAATTGTCTAATTATCAAATTGACGAATCGTCATATTTCATTTTCCGTTCAAAATGGTCAGCATCTCCTTCAGGTTTTTATGCAGTATGGGAGCCGTTTCAGGTCCTGTTGAATTTTCTTCACCATAAGGAGCGCCATCCTTTTTATAGGTAAACGGGGCTTTTTCATCCCACTGGCTTTTAGGAACGATGTAACCAATTTCGTCATTGGAAAGGCCAAATACAAACTTGTATTTTCCCTGCATCATATCGCGGACTGCAGGTACCTCAACGGGTGCAATTATAAAGTCCTGGCCTTCGGGAGACTCAATTCCTCCATTCAAAATTTCAGGATAAACTTCACCCGGAAGTGTTGCAAACGAGAGCGGACCGATGTTGAAAACTGAAACTTCAGATCGCATGTTCATCCAACCAGTGGTCCCGCGATTGAGTACACCAAGTATTGTTCCAAGTTCAAACATCACATTCTTAATGGGAATGAAAATCGTTTTTACAACCAAAGAAATTCCGGCAGAATCAATTTTCTCAATGGGATGATCCATCGCATTCAAAGAAAGCAAAGCCAATTGTTTCCCTTGTGCCTCAGCTTTTTCAAAGGTTGGCTCTTTAAATTCCTGTCCTGTAAAAGGATCTTTTATTGCCAGTCGAGGATGTGTAGTCATCAATCCGCCAACAGCACCATTGATATAAACTGCCACGCCACCAATCCCTGGTTTTGCAAGACGATCTCCATTGAAAACTCCTTTCTCAACCCCTTCGCGCACATAATGACAGAAATCAGAGGTAACCAGCAAATTATCACTCCATAAGGTTTCGGGATGATCAGCCCAGGCAATCAATGATCCCAGAGTAGCTCCATTTCCATTATCGATGGCCTTGATTAATCTCAAACCAGAATCAAATACCTCAGGCATTCGCGTGTCAATAACCAATGGAATTGCTCCTGTAAGGTCTTGTGATATTTCCAACCGGGCAGGACGAATATTCTGTACTGCAGCAAGAACGGACTTTACAACCTGGGTTTTCACATATTCCATGTACTTTTTGTTGATGCCGCTGTTTAAATGTGAATCACCCCAAAGACCTAGTAAGTCTGGTCCTTCATGTGTATGCGTTGAGGATATAATTGCATAGGTGACTCCGGCATCTTTTGGAATACGCCCTCTGATATCAATCACATCGTCGTTCATAAACCCAATGGCGTCGAGAACCACAATTGCCAGTCGCGTTTTACCATCGTCAATCACCATTGTTCTGGCCCAGGTATCATCATGAATTCCATTGGCCGCCCTCCTATTTCCAAATCCGGCAATCCAGACACCGTCAAAAACTCCGTTCCCATTCCCGTCTGTAAATGTATCGCCATCTTCCGGATGATATTCTGCATCCTTGTTTTTATCGATCCACCGGTCTGGAACTTTCGGGGTAATCGGGAGAGCAACAAACCCCACACTTAAGGGATTTGGCCTGGCATCTAAAATTGCCAAATCAGCCTTATAGCCCGGATGACGGTCCTTCAGATTGGTATAAAACCAAAACAATAATCCGACTATCAAAATAAGTAAGATTAGTCCAAGAATTTTAAAAAAGGTCTTCATGAATTGATAGTTTTTATAGTTGCTTTTGAGTGAATCAGAATCTATTTATTCTTGTAAAGTGCTTTACGTTGTACTGCGTCATTATCATACTTGTTTCTATAGATCACATCACGTTCAACCTCTTCATTATCCAAAGGAGGAC
>JAAFHB010000308.1 GCA_010906965.1 Mariniphaga sp.
GAGCGATGCCTTTAAGGCGATGAATGACAATGGGGATGACCAATTACTGATGAATGATGTTTTTGAAGATGAAAATCCGGAAGAATGGAAATAAAGCAATACCAAATTATTCTGGTTAATCTCGATCCGACAATTGGTAGCGAGATAAAGAAAACAAGACCATGCGTGGTGATCTCGCCCAATGAAATGAACCAATACCTGCAAACGGTGGTGATCGCTCCAATGACGACTACTTCGAAAAATTATCCAACCAGGGTTGTAATCAAACATGACAATAAAATCGAATGGGTGGTCCTTGATCAGATCCGGACAATTGACAAACAACGAATCATAAAAGATATGGGTAAGCTGTCGAAACCTGAAATAAAAGAGGTAAAAGCGATACTGAAAGAGACTTATGTCGACTAAATATGAAATTGCAAGTCATTTATGTAAAAAAGAAATGACAATATATTTTTAAAGCAAGTTAAATGGCGAAATAATAAGAGACTCAATATGAACAATATAGATTTCTAATCGGCGTTTTTTGAGGTTTTTTATTTAAATTATTTTAGTTAAAGAATACCCATGTCTTCGATGAAGAAGAACGCAATAGCTTTCACTATCCAGTTTTGCTGATTTTTTCCAGCAAATCCATATTAAGAATCGTAATTCTTTTTCCATTAAGTTCAATAATACCCTCATTCCTGAACTTTGTAAAAGTTCTTGTTACACTTTCTCTAGTGGTTGAAATCAGTGCGGCTAAATCATTTTGTGTAATAGGTAAATCAAATGTGCGATTATCATATATAATATTTGAAAAATATAGCAAAGCATCAGCTAGCCTTCCATACATTTGTTTAAAGCTTTTGTTAACACAACGATTATAATTATTGAGGTTCTCCCTGCATACGGATATAAGAATTTCAAAAGCAAATTTTCCGTTCGATTGAGCAATCTGTTTAAATACATTAGTATCGATATAACAAACTTTTATATTTTCTAAAGCCATGTAAGAACAATAACTTGTTTTATAACCAAGCATAGAAGAAAGCCCTAAATAAGAATGCGCCTTAATCAATTGAACAATTTGTTCTTTATTATTGACCCCAACCAAAGATTCTTTAACGAGTCCCGATTTGAGATAAACAATATGCGAGGTTAATGACCCTGCTTTAAATAATATATCACCCTTTTTCAACTCAACTTCTGAACAGTTTCCTGTAAGCAGTTCAAGTTCAATGGGACTAAGAATAGCAACCGCACATGATTTGTCTTTGCAAAGACCACAGGAATATTTACTGATTTCTTTCATGACATTTACTTTATTTTGCAAATATAAATAATGTGATGAATATCACCAAATGGGGGTAAGCTATATCACATCGTGAAATTCTGTGTGCGCAGGTGGAGTTAGTATCTTTGATGAAATATTTTAATGATGAAATTAATTTTATTAAAAACAGCCTTAATCGGATCGGTATTATTCTTTGCAGTTTATATAATACAAATCTTTGTAGGTATTTTTTCCTGTATATGCGGCGCAGGTGTACGATTTTACTGCAATTTTTACTGCTGGTTCTCAATATCGCTTTACAGTTTAGCAGCAGCATATGTTCTAAGCAAGCTGGTTTATGATATTTATATTAAAGTGAAGGTCTAATTTTATACCTAAATCGCAAATGACGATTGAAGAATAAAGTCAGACCTTCACTAATACAACATGATATAAATCAATCCTCCTCATCGTAGAATTCCATCAGGTAAGCTTTGATAAAACCGTCGATATCGCCATCCATAATCCCCTGAACATTTGAGGATTCAAAACCGGTGCGCACATCTTTCACCAATTTATATGGTTGCATTGTATAAGAGCGGATCTGTAGGACAATAGCTTTAATCTCCCCCCTAAAAATAATTACCAAAAATTGCTTTAGGGAAACTAATTAGTTACCTTTGGATTGTGGTTAGGAAAATAATTACATATAGAAACAGCTTTGTGACGTTTTACAAAGAGCAGGACGAAAAGGTTCAGGAGAAGATCGAATATGTACTTGATTTGGTCCGATTTGAGTCAAAAGTTCCTAAAAAGTTTTTTAAGTATCTGGAGAGTACTGATGGAATTTATGAAATAAGGATCATCACCACCTTTAAGAGTATTCGTATATTATGCTTTTTTGATAAAGGACAGTTGGTTGTATTGACAAATTGCTTTGTTAAAAAGACTGAAAAACGCCAAGCTCAGAGATTACATTAGCTGAAAAACTTAAGTTCGAATATTTTAAAGAAAAGAAAGAAGGAGAATACCATGAAAAACATTACTGATTTTGAAGATCTGCTGATTGAAAAGTATGGGAAAGTTGGAACCCCGGCCAGAGATAAATATGAAGCTGGTTCAATGGCATTCAGGCTTGGCGTTATGTTGAAAGAGGCACGTCAGGAATCAAATATTACGCAAAAGCAGCTTGCTGAAAAAACTGGTACCAAGAAAAGTTATATCTCCCGGATTGAGAACGGCAAAAGTGATATACAAATTTCAACCTTTCAAAAATTGATTGAAATAGGATTAGAGAAACAGTTGAATATATCAATTGTGTAAACCATTTGCCCTGAAATTAAAAAGTCCGGCAATGAGGTAAAGGTAACCGGGTGAATATTCCGTTCGTGGATATTCACCCAGTTACTTTAAATGATATGATAAACTTCCATTTTTCTTGTTATCAGACAGATAAAAAGCAAACCACAATTTAGATTAAAGTCCTAAAGAACGGAGTTTTTAGTATTCATGAAAAAATTGTAAATTGCACAAAAAACAAGACAGATGTCAACTGAAAGCATTTACATCGGGCAACTTAAAGAGCGACTAAGCGAATTAAATCCTTATTTGGTGGTGCTCTTTGGTTCGCATGCTTATGGCACACCTGATAAAGACAGCGATATTGATTTGCTCGTTGTTACCAACGACGAATATTTCCCGAAGAATTACGATGAACGCATCAACTTACAATTAGCTGTAAGCAATCATATTTTTGAATTGGCGAAACAAGTACCTGTAGATTTGATCGTCTATTCAATACCGATGTATAAAAAATTTATTGAGCAAAACAGCAGCTTTGCACACGAGATAACTACAAAAGGGAAAATACTTTATGAAAGATGCGACGCAACAGTGGCTTAATTTTGCTGAGATTGATTTGCGTACTTGCGAAAAATTACTCGGCGATGATCTTTTAACAAGCGTCGTTGCATTTCATTCTCAACAAGTAGTTGAAAAGTGCTTCAAAGCGATAATTGAAGAGCAGAGTTTACAGTTAGCAAGAATCCACACATTGGCACGATTATTTGGCTTAATTCAAAATTCGATTCCATTTAAAGTTGATACAGCCTTATTGCAAAAATTGGATACCGTCTACACGACCTCGCGCTATCCGGGCGATTTCGGTTTACTGCCAGAAGGCAAGCCGACAAACGAATTTGCAATCCAATTGTATGAATTTGCTAAATATATCTATAAACATACGAATGAAATAATTGTATAACAAGTTGATATGAAATAGGATTGAAATTCCTCCTAAAGCATTTTCCACCCACAAACAAAAAGGGCTAAGTATTTTCGATCAACTATTCCAAAATATTCAAGACAGGAACATTCACCCGGTTACTTATTTCATACATGTATGAAAATGAAGGCTTGACTTGAGACAGCCATCATTATTTATAATTACAATTCAAAGTCAAGCCTTCAGAAATGGCAATTCGTATAGCTTTATCTCAAAATCTGCTCCCATGAATTGCCTCCTGCTTTAGCTGGAGAGCAATTAAAATTCAAGTGCAGGATCCGGCTTTAGCCGAAAGAGTAAAAGTCATATTTAATTCAACTCCCTTTGATAGTTGGGCTGAAGCCCCCCTTTTGATTTCAAATTGCATTCCACTGGCTAAAGCCAGTGGCAATGCATAAACCAAAAACTCCACATACACCCTTTAGTAAATTGAAGGCTTGACTTATGCACTGCGGTCTTCATAACGACCACAATTCAAAGTCAAGCCTTCACTAATATAGAAATCAATCCTCCCCCTCGGAGAATTCCATTAAATAAGCTTTGATAAAACCGTCGATATCGCCATCCATAATCCCCTGAACATTTGAGGATTCGAAACCGGTGCGCACATCTTTCACCAATTTATATGGTTGCATTGTATAAGAGCGGATTTGCGATCCCCACTCTATTTTTTTCTTTCCTGCTTCAATCTTCGTGGTTGCTTCATGACGCCGTTGAAGCTCCAATGCGTAAAGTTGCGATTTCAACAACCTGATTGCATTCTCCTTATTTTGAAGCTGCGAGCGCGACTCTGTATTTTCAATGATAATCCCAGATGGTGCATGTTTAAGCCGTACTCCTGTTTCTACCTTATTGACATTCTGCCCTCCTGCCCCGCCGGAACGGAAAGTATCCCACGAAATATCACCCGGATTCACATCAATAATAATCGTATCATCCACTAAGGGTGAAACAAAAACAGAGGTGAAAGAGGTCTGCCTTTTCCCCTGCGCATTAAACGGAGAGATGCGAACAAGCCGGTGAACACCGTTTTCGCTCTTCAGATAACCGTAGGCAAAATCACCTTCAATCTCAATCGTAACGCTCTTTACACCGACATCTTCACCGGGAACAAAGCTGGCTTCGCGAACCTTGTATTTATGCTTTTCAGCCCAGCGTAAGTACATACGCATCAGCATATCGGCCCAGTCGTTCGACTCTGTACCACCGGCACCGGCATTGATTTTCAACACCGCTCCGAGCCTGTCCTCTTCGCGCCGCAGCATATTTTTAGTCTCAAGATCTTCGACCATTCCACGGGTTTCGACAAACTGCTCTTCCAGTTCATCTTCCGTTATTTCACCCGCTTCACTGTAATCGAACATGATTCCAAGGTCTTCTACAGCCAGATCAACCGCTTTAAAACCGTCGGTCCATTGTTTGATCGAACGGATCACCATCATTTGAGCCTCAGCTTCTTTGGGCTTTTCCCAGAATTTAGGATCCTGAGCTTTCAGCTCTTCTTCTTCTAACCGAATTAATTTAGTATCGACGTCAAAGAAACCTCCTCAGCGCATCCCGGCGCTCAACAAGCTCTTTGAGTTGTTCCTTTAGGATCATTTTATTGTTTTTAAAATTAAAACGCAAAGGTAGGAATAATGGGGGATTGTGCTAATTCGACGATTTGACGATTCAACAATTTGACGATTAGACAATGTGACAATTCGGTAATTCGACGATTCAATAACTCGGCAATTCGACAATTTT
>JAAFHB010000025.1 GCA_010906965.1 Mariniphaga sp.
TGGTCGAAGTGAACCCAGAAATAAAAAACCCAAACGAACTTACTCGATGAACTACAAACCTTTATGAACAATCATTAACTAAACGACATTGATTCCCGAATTCGTATTATTTGAAATTACTCCAAATTGATTTTTGGAAAACTGAAGCAGAAACCCACCTTCGCCAATATTAAGATATTAAACCACAAGGACCACAAAGTATTGCACAAAGGAACACAAAGTTAAAAGGCTCGTTTAACTGACTTTTCAGATCGCCTCTGTCCATCTGGAGTTGAAAACCTTTTTATAATTCTGCCATGATTGAAATGGTTCTTTGTGAAACTTCTTGTAATAAATTGTTTCAAAATGCGATTGGAAATCGCATGACCCTGGGTTCCGCGATTTCCAATCGCATGTCATCGAACCATATTTATTATAAGCAATTTAAGATGCAGCGCATCCTAAATATACAATACTGAAAATGATTGTTTTTCAAACATTAAGATTGTAATACCTCTGTAATTAATCGTTAAATTACTTTTTATTAACCTCGAAAGTTTTCTTTAACGGCCCTACACCCTTTATTGTCAGTGATTTCCACTCTTTCGGAAGTACCGGATTCTGCTGAATGATTCCATTCTCCGTAAAATGTAATCCGGCAAAACCAAACAAAATGGTTTGTAACATACCTCCGGCACCTGTTGCAAAATAAGGGTTATTACTTGTTGCCGATTCTGCGAGAGCGCCAAACGGAGGTCGTTTATTCGGTTGATAACTGCTTTTAAATAAGCGATAAGCATTTTCTGCATCTCCCAGTCGGGCATAAATAACCGCGAATACAGATTTCCCCATTGCAGGTCCCTCTTCTGCAAGCTTAGGTTCATAATACCGCAGATCTTTGAGCAGTGTCTCCTTGTTGTTTACTATATTTAGCGGATAGGCTAATAAGTTAACATCTGCTTGTTTTATCCTGTCGCCTTTATATTTACTGTGCTCCATGGTTGTGCCATCCGGAAATTTGTGAATTTTGATTTTATTCGCAACGATTTCCCATTCTGCCTCCGGTTTATAGTTTAACTCTTTTGCTGCCAGACCTGCAAATTGCAAAGCAGTAATAGCAGAACCATTTGTAAATGCATTGTCATCCACATTTGGTGCGAATTCATTGGCTCCCACAACATTTTTGATTGAATAACTTCCATCTGAATTTTTAGTGGCTCGACTGACCCAATAATCAGCGACTTCTTTCAACATTGGATAACCCCTTTCGGCTAACCATCGTTTATCTTTCGTCACCCGGTAATAGTTCCAGAAGGCAATGGCCACATCCGCCGTAATATGATGTTCAAATGTGCCGGTCAGCGCCCATGCAGGAGTTGCTTCTTCGCCTGTGTCATCACTTTCCCAGGGAAACATGGCTCCTTTGTAGCCAAAATTCATTGCCTTGCGTTTGGCAATATCCAATCTGTCGGATCTGTAATTTACAAGAGACCTTGCGATATCCTGATTTAAAACCAATAGCGGAGGAAACATCCATAATTCTGTATCCCAAAAGATATGACCATTATAATTCTGTGACGATAATCCCATTGGGGCAATGCTCAAATCTGAATCGCCCCGACCAAATGAATAGAGGTGATAGAGTGCCAAACGTACATCCTGCTGTGTTTGCAAATCTCCTTCAATGATGATATCTCCTTCCCAAAGCGATGCCCAAAGTGCCTTGTGTTGATTTAACAGGTCTGAACCCGGTGTCAGCAGATTAAAAATAACAAATCGTTCCGATTCAGATTGAGGATCGAAGAAATCCTGTGTCGAACATTCAGCTGCTGTCCAGGCGAATCGGAGAGAAGTACCCTTTTCTATTTCTTTTTTAAACGATAACCGATTGTCATATTCCGAAACTTTACCTTGTTTCAGTTCTGGTCGTTGATTTTCTCTGGTAGAATTAATATCATGCCAGATAAAAGTTGCAGATGTGGCTACGGTATGTCTGCCCAGCCGACTTTTTGCAACTGTTTGTAGAATAGGCATTGTAGTTTCCAAATCTTTTAATATTCTGAAAGTGCTTACCGGGTTTTGATATTCAGCCGGGGTTTCAATTTTTCCGGTTACTTTTACTTCAATTGTTTCTTTTGCATCAATTTTCACATCGATATATCCGGTATATGGCACATTGCGTAGTGCATAGATCGTATAAGATATTTTCGTATCCTTAAACGTGAACGATGTGATGAGCCCTGCTTCTTTCATATTCAGGGTTTGTTTCCAGTTGGTAATATTGGATGCTGAAATCTTCTCTCCGTTGATCTCCATTTCAAGATTTCCGAAATTCATTCCAAACAGTATTTTACTTACTCCTAACGGTGATTCCTTATCGTAAACATTGTTTAAAATGATCTGAGACGCCTTGAATGGTTCTGAAGAGGGTAGAATCCCGATTCGGCCATTTGCTACAACAATGCCAGTGTAATTACTTGTGTCAGTGGTTGAAATATTCCACCCGTCATTTTGGCCAATTACAGTTGTGGATATTAAAGATAGAATTACGAGGAAAATTTTTTTCATTTTATTTAATTCTTTAAGGTACGACAATCTCACACGTATTTTTCAGCATCATTCGGAAACAGGAAGAAAATAATACTTAACTATAACAAAAATAATGATTGTTTTCTTATGAAGCTCATTTTATTGATCTATTTGTTAATTTTTTTTTAGTCAGTCCAGTCTTATACTTTGAACAATTAGTTTTTCCCTTCTCTGTCTGAATTCGCTACCTTTGCCGCCTATTCGTAAATAAGAACTATGGACCAGTCGGATAAAGATACTTTTGTCCCTTATTACCAGTTGCGTACAGAGATTGATGCGTTGAGTGAATCGCTTGAAAAACAGCATCAGAAACATCTTAATTGTAAGAAAGGATGTGATCTGTGTTGTATGGCAATTTCAGTTTTCCCTGTTGAGTTTTACGCTATCAAAGCAGAATTTGACAAGAAACCGGTTGCTGAATTGCCTGTTCCCCAAAACGATGAAGATTGCCGGTTTCTGGTTGATCACAGTTGCGCGATTTACCTGTCAAGACCTGTGATCTGCCGCACACATGGTTTGCCATTGCTGTATATGAGTCTGGATGGTGATGATTATGAGTTGTCGTGTTGCGAATTGAATTTCACAGATTTTGATTTTGAAGATTTTGATGAGGAAAATACTTACCCAATGGACAGGATTAACAGCATACTCTACCAGATCAATAAAAAATTTGTGGCCGGTTTCGAAAATGGAAGGTATTCCGAAACAGACAGGATACCGCTTGCAGACTTATTCGGTTCTGGCTTTTAGAAAGATGCTTCTGGCAATTAGCGGCTTGCAACTGGCTTCCATGAATTGCCACATGGCTTTAGCCTGTGGACCTTATATTTAAAATTCAAAATGGCTTTAGCCAAACTATTAAAGATCAAAATAAATCTGTTAGTTGATGAAGATTTTGGCTAAAGCTATATGGAAATTGAAATTTAATCCCTCGAGCTAAAGCAGGAGGCAATTCATTCGACAATGACAGCAAAATCAAACTTTTGAACATTAACAGACTATTAAATTCTTTCTTTTCACCCTCTCTCTGCAACTTTTTACGTATTTTTGCTTTTGATTACAGAATGAATGATCTTTAAAATGAATTGTTTATCGTATTAATAATCATAAAGATATTTTAATCATGTCAGAATTTATTTATCAAAAACCTTTCCCGATTAAGAAAGACACCACTAAGTACAGGTTACTGACCAAAGATTTTGTTTCGACGATTGAAGTTGAAGGTCGTAAGATTCTCAAAGTGGCACCCGAAGGACTTGAGCTGTTAGCCAAAGAGGGTTTTGCTGATGTCTCGTTTTATTTACGGGAAGCTCATCTCGAAAAACTGGCATCCATCCTGAAGGATAAGGAAGCAAGCGACAACGATATCTTTGTGGCTTACACAATGTTGTTGAACCAGGTTGTTTCGGCCGAAGGTGAATTACCAACTTGTCAGGATACCGGGACAGCAATCGTCCTTGGAAAAAAAGGTGAGAATGTGTGGACCGGCAGTGATGATGCAAAATCGCTTTCGAAAGGGATTTACGAAACATACCGCGATCGTAACCTTCGTTATTCACAGGTTGTTCCGTATACAATGTTTGATGAGAAAAACACAGGCTCGAACCTTCCTGCTCAGATTGATATTTACGCAACAGAAGGAAACACTTACGAATTTCTGTTTGTTACCAAAGGTGGTGGATCTGCGAATAAGACTTTCCTTTATCAGCAGACCAAATCTTTACTAAATGAAGAGAGTTTATCCAAATTTGTCAAAGAAAAGATCAAAGATTTGGGAACATCTGCCTGTCCTCCTTACCATCTGGCGATTGTGATTGGCGGCACTTCTGCCGAATCGAACCTGTCGACTGTAAAGAAGGCATCAACGGGTTATTTAGATCACCTTCCTACCGAAGGAAACGAAGGCGGACAAGCTTTCCGCGACCTGGAATGGGAAAAGAAAATCACGAAGATTTGCCAGGACAGTGCAATAGGAGCACAGTTTGGCGGAAAATATTTCGTTCATGATGTTAAGGTGGTTCGTTTACCACGCCATGCTGCTTCATGTCCGGTTGGAATAGGGGTAAGTTGCAGTGCTGACCGTAATATCAAAGCAAAAATTACGGAAGACGGTATCTTTCTCGAAGAACTGGAACGCAATCCTGCACGGTTCCTTCCGAAAGAGGCACCATTTATGCAGCCTGCGGTAGATATTGATCTTGACCAGCCAATGGATGAAGTTCGTAAAGAACTCTCGAAATATCCTGTTAAAACAAGGTTAAACCTCAGGGGAACATTGGTCGTTGCACGTGATATTGCACATGCCCGCATTAAAGCGATGATCGATGCCGGTGAGCCAATGCCCGAATACTTCAAAAAGCACCCGGTTTATTATGCAGGTCCTGCGAAAACACCAAAAGGAATGGCATCGGGTAGTTTTGGTCCTACAACAGCTGGCCGGATGGATAGTTATGTCGATCTTTTCCAAAGTCTCGGAGGATCATTGATTATGCTTGCAAAAGGTAATCGTTCGATACAGGTGACCGATGCCTGTAAAAATCATGGTGGTTTCTACCTTGGTTCTATTGGAGGCCCGGCTGCTATCCTTGCAAAGGACAGTATTAAGTCAGTGAAGGTTATTGATTTTGAAGAATTGGGTATGGAAGCTGTCCGCGAGATCTATGTTGAGAATTTCCCGGCATTTATTATCGTCGATGACAAGGGTAATGATTTCTTTGCGGAGTTGAAATAGAAGTAATTTGACAATTAGACAATTTGACAATTCGGCGATTCAAAAATGAGAAGGGGAGAATTGCACGACTTCACGATTCTCTATCCCTGAATTCGTTTAAATGGTATAGGTGAATATAAAGAAGGCCGTTTCAAAGTTAAATTTGAGACGGCCTTTTGTTTGCTTAAAATATTTTAATGAAATCGTTTGGTTTTCATATAGATGAATGATAATACCATATGGCCAAAATTGTCTATTTCCCATATTCTGTTTTCAAACCTGTAGAATACCTCCAAAGTGAGGATTGAAAAGTGCCGTCAGGCACTGTATATCGGTAGAACAGATCCGACACCGTCTCTACCGTCCCATCCGGGACGGAACAATTTGTTGCATGTATTTGCTACCTATATTGAATCCCTAAAGGGATTTATCATGGATTCAAATGAGAAACAAGCCCAAAAAAAAGATGCTACCTTTACAGGAGCATCCTCTTTTTAATGTTTATTTATGGGGAATCAGTAATCGAATTGAAACAATGAAATTCAATTACATCCTTTCCGGAACTTCAATACCCAGCAATGAAAAGCCATTTTTGATGGTCTGACCGATTGTTTTTGCCAGCAGTAACCTGAACTTACGAATATCTTCATCCGGCTCATTCATAATCGTGATATCGTGATAGAATTGGTTGAACTCTTTCACAAGTTCATATACGAAATTGGCAACAAGCGCAGGACTGTGGTTCTCTCCGGCCTCTTTCACAGCGTCGGGGAATCCGCTTAAGGTTTTAATCAGCGCACTTTCCTTGTCATTAAGGGTGATTTCGGGAACCTGTTGCGGGATTACAATACCAGCATCGGCAGCTTTGCGTAAAACGCTCTGAATCCTCGCATATGTGTATTGGATAAACGGTCCTGTATTTCCATTAAAATCAATCGATTCTTCAGGATTAAACATCATCGTCTTTTTCGGATCGACTTTAAGTATAAAGTACTTAAGTGCTCCGAGTGCCACCGTATGATAGATCTTCTCTTTTTCCACATCCGTATAACCATCGAGCTTTCCAAGTTCTTCGGAGACTTTGCGGGCAACATCAATCATGCCGGCAACTAAATCATCTGCATCAACTACGGTTCCTTCACGCGATTTCATCCTTCCCTGTGGCAATTCGACCATTCCGTAAGAGAAATGATAGAGATCTTTACCCCATTTATAGCCTAATTTGTCAAGAAGAAGTGACAATACCTGAAAATGGTAGTTTTGCTCATTCCCAACGACATAAATCATGTGATCGATCGGGAAATCAATGTAACGTATTTTGGCAGTGCCGATGTCCTGCGTCATATAAACCGATGTTCCATCGGAGCGCAAAAGAATTTTTCGGTCGAGACCGTCTTTTTCAAGATTGGCCCACACGGAAGAGTCGTCCATCTGTTCAAAGATGCCCTCTTGTACGCCACGAAGTACTTCGTCACGGCCAACAGTGTAAGTGTTTGACTCGTAGTAGATTTTATCAAAGTCAACGCCCAGTGTTTTGTAAGTCTCATCAAATCCTTTATAAACCCAATTGTTCATCCGTTGCCACAGATCGCGTGTTTCGGGATCGTTGGCCTCCCATTTCCGGAGCATTTCGCGGGCTTCGTTGATGATGGGCGATTTCTCCTTAGCCTCATCTTCAGTTAATCCACTGGCAATTAAATCAGCTATTTCTGCTTTATAAAGCTGGTCGAATTTTACGTAATATTCGCCTACAAGATGATCCCCTTTTTTCCCTGATGATTCGGGTGTTTCGCCGTTACCCAGTTTTTGCCATGCAAGCATCGACTTGCAAATATGGATTCCCCTGTCGTTGACAATATTGGTTTTCACCACTTTATTGCCATTCGCTTTCATGATTTCGCTGATAGAAAAACCGAGCAGGTTGTTCCTGATATGTCCAAGATGAAGTGGCTTATTCGTGTTAGGGGAGGAGTACTCAATCATTACAAGCTCTGACTTTTCATCGGAGGTTTTAAATCCGTATTTTTCATCATTGGCTGCAATGTTGAGCTGCTCGATCCAATAACTATTGTCAATCACAAGATTGAGAAACCCTTTTACAATATTGAAGGCGGTTATTACAGGTATCGATTTTACAAGATAGGTGCCAATTTCTTCGGCAGTAAGCTCAGCGGTCTTTTTTGAAAACCTCAGGAAGGGAAAAACCACGAGGGTTTTATCGCCCGTAAATTCCTTCCGCGTTGTTTGAACCTGCACCTGTTTTTCGTCAACGTCTTGTCCGTAAAGCTCTTTAATTGCTTCAATTACTTTATTCCTGATTAAGATTTCCATTACTTTTGTGTTGTCATTTTGAGAGCGCAAATATAGAAAAATAGTCCCTATTTTTATTCGCGCAATCAGATTGCTTTATGTTTACTTAAAAAACAGGGTATGCAAAAGAATATAATTGCCGGTCAGGAGGAACAAATTAACGCGATTATTGAGCGGATTTGTGAAATCGCAGGAAAATCACTGCCCGTTGGTGATACAATCGGAATGATCGGAAGGGTGATACATATGCGGGAGATTGGAACTGACGAGGTATCGGTACGGAAACAGATATCGGGTGTCACCGGAATAGGTTTCAACGACATCCGCATTGATGAAATACTTTTTGAAATCGAGGAACAACCTGAACAGAATACCTATTTGCCTTTCAATAACAGTCAGTTTGCTGATTTGAAATCGAAAATGGACAAAGAGGGGGAATAATTTATGAATTATGAATTTTGAATTATGATTTATGAATTTTTCATTCCTTCATTCCTTCATTCCTTTTGTGCTTAGGTATGCTCCGAAATTACTTTCCGGCAGGGTTGGAGTAACGGGCAGAAATCCACCCGCAATTTTTCCACTTTCAATAATTAGGGGTTCTTTTATTGTCATCTCATCACTGAATCGCTTGAAATCCCCTTCCTTTCCATGCATGATCCGGAATTCGCCAATTGATTGTTCTGCAAGGTGAGTTCTTAAACCTAAAGCAATTGCACCCATTGTAAACCGGCAATTAATTTCAAGACAGGGATGGAATTTCAATTGTCCGCCTGTGGTTTTAAAGATGATTGCATCGACTCCAAACCATCCGTAATAATCTGTCGAATAGTTGCTTGATGATAACGCTTGATGAAGTGTCATTCTCACATTATAAACGTTTTCTCTTAAAAATTCTTTTAATTCAGAAGAAAGATCAGGTGGAAGTTCTTGAATATAACTTCCGGAATAACGACCAGCATGATCAGTCGAAAATGTTGACAAACCCCGATATTCGATATTTCCGTTTCCAAAAGCGAAAAACTGGAATGAAAGATCGAGTACTTTTTTATGCCATGGTTCAACAATCACAAAACCCTGTTGCTTCAGATAACCTGTTATTACCTGCCGGTTCGTCTGGTTGTATTCATGGGGTCTCAAAATCTGTAATCCGCGGCCTGATGAACTCCAGGGAGCTTTCACAACTACCTTTCCCCATATATGCTGAAGGGCAATTATCTGTTCATGACTTGTGCAGATTTCAGGTAAATCACTCAATGATAATATATTCTCCGGATGATATTCATTGATAATTCGTTCCAAAATTGTGAGCGCTGATTTACGGCTGTAAAGTTCCCGATGCATATCATGCCATTCTGCAACAGGTGAATTTATAAAATCAGGGCAGCACCCTGATTTTAAAGGCGTAAGAAGTTTATGCGCCGAGGGGCTCCATCCCCAGGGGAAAAGGAAACCTTTTTTACAGGATAAAAATTCAGGATCAGCCAAAGAAGATGCGAGTATCAGAAAAGTTGGAAGCTGGAAACCTGCTATTCCTAATTGATCAGTAAATTGTTTTGGCGGGATTTGATCGACTAAAACGATATCTTCTGGGCCAGCCAAAATTGCGGGTAGTATACTGAGTTCATCTTCAAATTTTCGCAATTGTGCAGGAGCCATATAGTTGACCGAACCATTGGCCACTGCCAGCTCGCATGTCGGGTTAAATAAGTAGATATCGGACTTCATCCAATCGAAGGTTGACTATTTAAAATTATCAGTAATTCGTCGTCTATCTTCGTTTTCCTTATCATTTTTGTGATAGAGTTCGATGAATATTATTTTTTCTTCCTTTTCAAAGTGGGCATAAACCAATCGCAATCCTGAATTTGCTCCACGGCCTTTCAAGGCCTTACAAGCTATTTTTTTTACTTTGATAATGCAGGTTTCAATGCCCAGACCATTAATGCGATAGCTGAATGGTGGATTTTCACCCGGCTCGTCATTCAAATCTTGTTTTAAAACTTCTAAATCGTCAATCAGCGTCCGATATTTTTTCAAAAGTTTCTTTAAGTCTTTTTTGAAATCGGGAAGTACATCAAAATGTGTCATACGCATCTTCTTCATAGACTCTTACAGAATAGGGAGGTCTTCTGTAAAAAACTAATTCATAATTTATTTCGCAATTATTCTCAGTAGCCTTCCATGGTTTGTCCCCTTGAGAATAGTTACTCAGCATGACAGCTGACCAGTCGCTCATTTGTTCAATTACCCGGTCTATGACTTCTTTCTCACCGGCTTTAAATTCGGTCCGATCTGCTTTTATTAATGGCAAATAACGAGTTTGAAGATTTCCAAGGTACTCAGTTTTAACTTTTTGTAATTGTCCTGATTCTGTCATTTGAAGCAATATGGAATCTAATTCTTGTGGAACCGGGCCATATGGCAATTTTCGATATTTTGCACCCGTCAAATGCTCCTCATATAATTCATAATAATTGAAATCAGAAAAATATAGTAACTTGTAAAGAACTGTTTCTCCAATATTTGGTTTGCCAGCACATCGTTCCAAAATATACAATAATACGTTCTTAAATTTGGTAATATTCAGGGTCGGCACTGAAATACGTTCAGTTGTCGTTTCTAATTTCTTTTCGACCTTATTTTCAATTTTCTGATTTACAGTAAAATCATGAGAAATTAAGTTGTCTAATGAAAAGCCCAAAATCATAGAGAATCGCTGTAATTCGATAATATTTATGTTGCGATTTCCTAGTTCGATTTGAGTAAGAGAGGGTCGTGACATCTTAACACTTTTCGCTAATTCTTCCTGAGAGAATCCTTTTGCTTTGCGAAGCTCCGTAATCCGCTGACCAATTTGCTTTTGAGACAGTTCAATATTCATTTTCTCTGATATTTGTCAACGCAAAAATAAAGAATGTTTTATTATCAAACAAGTGATTGTTCTATTATTCGACAGTGGTAAACAGAATGAAAAAAACAGATTGGACTTACATCAAGTATTTCGCCTGAAAAATATTTAACTTGCGCCGGATTTAATACAAAGCGACAAAAAATATGAAGACTTCAAAATACCTGATTTGTAACGATATATTGGCAGTTGAAGGTCAGCCTGCAGAATTTATTCTTCACAATCACCACCCACGTTTTTTGGCGAAGGTTGAAGAACTTGATTTCGATGAGATTGAAAACCGACCAGAGAAGCCATTTGCGGATATTTTGTATGTGAATGGTGAAGCCGCTATGGTAATTTACCGGCTTACCTTAACCGAGCTTTACGAACGTGCCGAAGATGATGATGTGCTCGATGAGCTATTTCCTGCCCGTGATTACTATACAGCATATCTTCAGGATATTGAAGCGGAAGATGGTGGTAAAAAGGGTTTTCCGGTCAAGGACTTTAGTCCGGAATTGCCTGGTTTGAAGATCTTACAGTCGTCCGAAACCTGGACGGTTATCTACAATGGCGTAATTGCAGAATTCACGTCCGAAGAAGATATGGATGAATTTTTGGAACACGATCTCGAAATTGAACCCGTTATGCTTGATCAGGGTGTGATCAATCAGTTTGAGTAGAAATGCCGACGGCTGGTGACTGGCAACATGAAAAAAAAATCCCGGGTTTTAGATTGTAATACGTTTAATACTTGATACTGCTTTTTCGCCGGTAATAGTGGTACAATGGAAATCCAAGCACCGAAACAAGGATGATTGCGGTACCAATATAGAAACCACCGGTCATGTGTTCGGTCTCTCCGAATATAAAGTAAGCCATCACAATTCCGTAAACCGGCTCAAGATTAATGGTTAAAGCTACTATGTAGGCTGACAGATGCTTCATGACATCTACTTGTACAGCAAATGCATAGGCGGTGCATATCGTTCCCAGAATCAGCAAATAGACAAAATCCATTGGTGAGGGAAGTGCCAGAGGTGAATTGTTTGATCCGGAGAACAAAAGATAAATCGTAATTCCGGCCAGTCCTCCCAACATCTCATAGAAACTAATTACGGATGCCTTCTGATACATCACCATTTTTTTGTTGATTACAGTAAACAGACCTGCAAGGAAAGCCGAGATCAAGGCTACGGTAATTCCCAATGAATACCTTGTTTCGAACCTGAAAATCAGGTATAATCCCACAATAATCAGTAAACCGACAATTACTTCAACTGCATTGATTCGCTTCCGGAAGAAAAAGGGTTCGAGCAGACTCGTAAATAATGTGGCGGTGGCCAGACAACCAAGCGTGACCGAAACATTAGAGATTTTTATCGCTCCAAAAAAAGTGATCCAATGAACTGCTACAATGATTCCTATGCCAAATAGTTTGAAAAATTGTTTGCGGCTAATGGCGAGATCTGTTTTTTTCCATCTGATAAACAGGTAGAATGCAACTACAGCTATCAACATTCTGTACCACACTAATTGGGCTGCCGGAAGGCTAATTAACTTTCCCAGAATGGCTGTGAAACCATAAATTAATACAACAAAATGTAGTTTGAGATGACTTGAGAGCAACTGATTTTTCAAAGCTAAAATTTTGGTCAAATATAGCAGTTGATTTCCAACAAAATGGGACTTTAAGAAGGGATAAGAGCAGATGGTTGATAAAAAATTGACCCCGGTCGTTGTATACCGGGGTCAAAATAAAATTGAAAACCTACCAAAACCAACCAAACCAAATCATGGAAATCCAATAAATATACTTCTTAAACAACCGGAAATTAAAAAGGTTCAAAATTTTTTTAATTGATTATTGGTTTACTTTATTTACCTATTTTTATCATCATGCAAAACATAAAAACTTTTTCAATGAGACGGATTGTTTTTTTCATTTTATTCTTTGTGGTGACGAATAGTCTGAATGCACAAACCATGCTTAACGGCTTAATGGACAATTACCGGTTTACAAAAATGAAAGATGGCGTTTACGCAGGTTCCAACCTGAGAATGTCTGAAATTCAAGGTACTCCATATCTTGATGAGGAATTTAGCCCGGGGAAAATTATAACATATGATGGTGTGACCTACGAGAATATAGCGTTGAGATACAATGCCTATTCCGATGATCTGGAATTTATGAAAGGTGAAGATATATACAATATGGATCCAAAGACGCTTGTCAGAAGGGCAGAATTTGGAGGTGCTGTTTTCGGCTGCATGAAATATGATTCTTTTGGTAAAATTCAAAATGGATTGTTTGAAATTGAGACGGAGGGAAAGGCCATGCTCCTGATCAAATATACTGTAAAGTTTCTGGAAAAAGAGAAAGTGCAGGCTTTTGTGGATCCAAAACCCGCCCGTTTTGATCCGCCTCAAAAGGAATACTATATCGCATTGGATAGTACCGCTGCTAAATTGATTACGAATAAAAAGAACCTGCTTGAAATATTTGGAAACCGAAAGGATGAAATGGAGTCCTATATTTCGAAGAATAAACTTTCAGTAAGGGAGAATGATGCGCTGATTAAAATTGTTTCGCATTTCAACTCATTGTAATTGGAGGGTTTATGGCGCATGATGCTGGTGGATATTTGGTTTTAATGTTTCGGTTATTTTAGAATCCAAATTTAAATAACAGCCATTACCTGAAATAAGTCATAAAAGACAATCAAACAAATCTTTCTACTTTTTGTATTTTTGTCCGGCATATCCAATTGAACATTAAATTTTATGAACGTGAAAAAATTACTGATTCCGCTGGCTGTCATCTGTCTGATGACTTCCTGTACAAAACAAGAGAAAAAAACGACTGTGATGAATCCATTTTTTGAGGCTTACAATACGCCTTTCGAAGTTCCCCCGTTTGATAAAATTCAGAACAGGCATTATTTGCCGGCTTTTGAAGAGGGAATCAAGCAGCATGATGCTGAGATAAAAATTATTACCGATTCGGATAAAGCGCCCGACTTTGCCAATACCATTGAGGCACTCGATTACAGCGGCGCACTGCTGACACGCGTCAACCTGGTTTTCTTTAATGTGAAGGAAGCTGTTACTAACGATTCGATGCAGGAAATTGCACGGACGGTATTGCCAATGTTATCACAACACAAAGATGCTGTTAATCTGAATGAAAAGCTTTTTGCCCGTGTAAAGGCTGTAAATGATCAGAAGGGTTCCCTGAATTTGAATCTTGAGCAATCGAGGTTGCTTGAGGAAACCTATAAAGGTTTTGTCCGTGGTGGCGCGAACCTTCCGGCTGACAAGAAAGAGCAGTTAAAGAAGGTCAACGAAGAGCTTGCGTTGCTCGAACTTAAATTCGGTGATAATATGCTCGCCGAGACAAATGCCTTTAAACTGGTGATTGACAAAAAAGAAGATCTGGCCGGTTTGCCCGAATCTGCAATCGCCGGAGCTGCCGATGATGCAAAAACTGAAAAGATGGACGATAAGTGGGTTTTCACGCTTCAGAAACCAAGCTGGATTCCTTTCGTTACTTACGCTGAAAACCGCGGTTTACGTGAGAAAATCTACAAAGCCATGTACAACCGTGGAAACAACGGAAATGCCAGTGATAACAAAGCTGTGATCAGTAAGATTGTCAATCTGCGGCTTCAGAAAGCTAATATCATGGGTTTCGATAGCTGGTCGGCCTTCACCCTTGACGATAATATGGCCAAAACCCCTGCAAATGTGTATAAATTGCTAAACCAGGTGTGGACACCTGCCATTAAAAGGGCAGAGGAAGAAGCCAAAGATATGCAAACCATGATCAACAAAGAGGGCGGAAAATTCAAACTCGAAAGCTGGGACTGGTGGTACTATTCCGAAAAAGTGAGAAAAGAAAAATATGATCTTGATGAAGAGCAGATTCGCCCTTACTTTGAGTTAAACAATGTACGCGATGGCGTCTTCGCCGTTGCCACTAAGCTTTATGGCATCACTTTTACCCGTTTGAATAACATGCCTGTTTTTCATCCCGAATGTGAGGTTTATGAAGTAAAAGATGGGGACGGTTCTGAAATTGGTGTGCTTTACATGGATTTCTTCCCGAGAGCTTCCAAAAAAGGGGGCGCATGGATGACAGTTTATCGTGAGCAGTCTATCAATAAGGATGGCAAAAATATCCGTCCGGTTGTATCCATCACCGGTAATTTTTCAAAACCGGCTGGTGACAAACCTGCTTTATTAAGCTACGATGATGTGGAAACACTTTATCACGAGTTTGGTCATGGCCTTCACGGTTTGCTTTCGCAATGTCGTTACGAGGGACTGGCAGGAACCAATGTAGCGCGCGATTTTGTCGAGCTTCCGTCGCAGGTGATGGAACATTGGGCGGCAGAACCAGAAGTGCTTAAAGTCTATGCCAAACATTACAAAACAGGTGAGGTTATTCCACAGGCACTCGTTGATAAAATTGTGAAATCAGGTAAGTTCAACCAGGGTTTTGCAACTGTTGAATACATTGCAGCTGCCACGCTGGATATGGATTATCACACAATTACAAAGGGTGGTGATATTGATGTTGCACAGTTTGAAAAAGCGTCAATGGATAAATTGGGGTTAATTCCTGAAATTATCCCGCGTTACAGATCGACTTATTTTGCCCATGTCTTTGCCAGCAGTGAGTACTCAAGCGGGTATTACAGTTACCTTTGGGCCGAAGTGCTTGATTGTGATGCATTCGAGGCATTCAAGGAAGCAGGAAGTATCTTCGATCAGAAAGTTGCCAAATCATTCCGTACCAACCTTCTTGAACGTGGAGGAACCGACGAGGCAATGAAACTTTACCTGAATTTCCGTGGACATGAGCCCGGCATTGAGCCACTTCTTAAAAACAGAGGTTTGAATTAATTGATAAAAAAACTGATAAAATAAGAAAATCCCGGATCCAAAGTCCGGGATTTTTTATGCTTGCTGCGAATGGTAGGTAAACTGACGGATCAATAGATGAAAGATCTGTCAGGTTTTGTTCATTCTTGCCTGGAACGTGCCTTCAGGTACTTCGTAATAATTGCAACTTGCTGATCGTTGCAATTTGCTTTTTTCTGCATTTCCGGCATCACTTTTACCCATTCGTTCTTGGTGTACTGTGCTGGCAGGTAAAGGCTATGACAACTTCCGCAATTATTCACATACAATTTTCTTCCTAAAGCAAGCGTATCCGTTGATACTCCGGCATTTTGTGAATCTGCGAACGTTGGAATATACAATGCCTGACTACATCCAAAAACCACTATCAGTATAACCGTAAAAAAAAATGCTGGTTTGTTTTTAGAATACATATGAAAATATTAATCGCGTTTGCAATCTTTCATGCTCATTGAGTTCCAGACCACCACCTTTTAGATTTGCAATTTGGGGCATAACAGTTAAATTAACCCAAAAACCATTGGTTGAATAAGAAATACAGGGGCCTAAAGTCAATACCGAATTCTCCCATTTCGATTCGGCAATCTGATTTTGATTCATTGCTTCAACGCCGACAGACAGGTTGTTCTTTATTCTATATGACAGTCCATAATTGAGTTCAACCTTTAATTCCCGCTCATTCTCTGTCTTTATCCTTGTCCCATCTGGCTTAAATTCTTTCTCAAATTCATATTCTCCGACTAAATTAAAGGCATGCGTAAAATTTCCGATTTGTTTGTCCAGTATTATTTTGCCTTCGATTTCAGTTTCACCCGGTGCCAATGTGTATTCAAAATAAAGTGCAGAACCTATCCGGTTTGCCACAGGATCTGAAAGTTTTAGTTTCCATTCGTTAGAAAAGCTGTAATCAACATCATTTTTCAGGCTTTGGATGCCATTTTCTTCTACGATAGATTTACTATATCTATAATTCAGATAAAATGAAGTTTGTAATTTTCCGCCCAGACCAACTTCATATTCCATTCTGTGTTTTATGCTTCTATAGAAATTATCTCTTCCGCTGGCTAACGTTGACCAAATTTCAATCTCTTTCTGTCCCTTATTAAGGACCCCGCTTTGGTACGTGTAATTAAATACCCTGTCCTGCGCATTGACTTTTACAAAACCCATAATTGCAATTAAAAGTAAAATCTTTTTCATCTTATATTTTTGATTAATAATGAGACAAAATTAGATCTTACTTGTGCAGGATACAATCCCATGATATAATGATTTAAATGAGGTCGGAAGTGGTGATCTCGTCAATATCAATGATTTTCTTTAAAACAGCGTACATCGTCAAGCCCGATGCGGATTTTACGCCTGTCTTCTCAGAAATATTCTTTCGGTGCGAAATTACCGTATGGATACTAATACATAGCTTATCAGCAACTTCCTTATTCGCCAATCCTTTTGCGACCAATTGCAGAACTTCAATTTCGCGCTTCGAAAGTTCACTTATGGTTCTGTCACCGATCGTCGTACCAAACGAGTTTAGCAACTCATTTACCTTGCTAACAATCAATGCGTGATTGTCGTGTATATTAATGGCCGTGTCGGAAATTTCAGGTTTCTCATTATAGCTAAGATGTAAATGCTTTATTTTGTTGGTATTGGTTAATACTCGTTTTAAAAAACTATCATTTTCCATTAATATATTTTCGGGCATGATAATCAGAATGTATCCCGATAAATGGGGATAATCAATAAGCTCATTTGTTTGATGCAACAAAATGACTTCATCCGAGTTACTCCCGGCTAATATTTCCGCCAAACCTTTCAGAATAATGTCGGAATTGCAAATAACTACAATCTTGTTATTCATCTTTCTTAATCATCTTTTCAAGTTGAATGACTTTCGGGGTTAAAATTTTGTCTTCAATTCGTGAATGATTGTTCATGTCTTTTTCAAACATAAAAAGATTCGTCAAAAGCGAATTTCCGATATTAAGGTCGTAGTTTGGAGGTAAGTATTTTATAATGATATTCTTTAGGTCGAACATCTTTTCATCCATATTCCCATGTTCTTCTTCGAATCCTTTAATGGTGAAGTCAGGAAACTGCCCGAAGAAAATACTTTTCTTCGCAGGGTTCTGAATAGCATCATTTAAAGCAAGTATATAAGGAAATACCAGCGTTTCTTCGAACTGCAAATGACTAACAAACTCCTCCTTAAATTTATTGTAAAATTTGCGTATCAATTCATTCTCTTTACAGTCGTTGATGCAATTTAACAGGAATAGATCAATCAGCCTTTCCTGCTCAGGTATAACGTAATCAAGGTAATACCTGTGCGTTTTTTGGAGGTAATCAATTACAATGGTAACTGAGAAGTCACGCAGTTTTTTTTCTGAAAAATAGTTTTCGTCATGAAAAACATTGATGATTTCCATAAAAAAGGTCGTGTCAATCCCTTCTTTAATGCATAATTCCTTGATGGTTAAATCTCCAAATCCCAGTTTTATACCTAACCTGTTTATTACCGGAAGTAAGGTATGGTCTTTATGGATAACGATTGCCAGTTTACTGTTTTCATTAAATAATTCCATGGTGGATCTGTGTTTCTGAATAAATAGCTGTACCAATTGTGAAGCCGTTGCCTTGTATCAACTGCAATAATAACTTTATTTACCTTCAAATTACAACAAATGACGGATGTTTGTTTATACAAGTTCCATTAGCCATTTGTTTACCGGCGAAATTGTATTTTTGATTTTATGCAGACGGGCTTCAAATATAACGGATTAATTCACCCAATAATTCAAACAAAATCGATAATTTTACGTTGTTCTCTATTGTTTAACCATTCAATTCATACCAACATGGCAAAGAATCATCTTACAGGACAAACCCGGAGACAATTTATTCAGACATCGTTTACAGCAGCTGCCGGACTAACCATGGTCCCCGCTTTTCTGCAGGCGGGTAACGTTTCAATCCCTGCTGAACCACTCCGTCGGCGCTTCGGGAAAATCGATTTTGATGTTACAACACTTGGGCTTGGAGGGCAGGCTTCGATCCAATGGACGCCAGCCGGGATCGATCCTGTTGCGATCATCCTGAAAGCCCATCAACTGGGAATCAATTACTACGATACTTCCAATTATTACGGCCCCAGTCAGATGAATTATGGGAAAGCATTCCGCCAGCTTGGGCTAGCCCCAGGTCAGTCAAACTATGATGCGGAAAAGCGGAAAGCGATCTTTATAACTTCAAAGACAGGACTTCGTTTTGGAAAAGGGGGCGATGACCGGAAAAGTGTTCACGGAGGTACAAACGGTACTGCAGGTTCGAAGGCCATCGATGATGTCCGTCGCACACTCACACAGGTTTTTGGTGATGGAGCGGGTAATATTCCCGAAGCGGCTTACCTCGATATGGTGCTGATTCATACACTTAATAATATGGGTGAGGTGGATGCCCTTTACGAAGGATATGATCATCCGGATCCCAACGCCACCACAATAGGAGCGCTCGCAGCATTACGTGATGTACGTGATGGCACCAACCGGACAGGTCTTAACCCTAAAAATGAAAAGCTGATCCGTCACATTGGTTTCTCTGGTCATAAAGATGCGGCCGTAATGATCGAGATGATTCAGCGCGATACCGAAAACCTCCTCGACGGAATGCTCGTGGCTATCAACGCTAATGATAAGCATTTCTTTAACATGCAGTACAATGTGATTCCGGTGGCAGCAGCTAAAAATATCGGGATCATTGCGATGAAGGTTTTTGCAGATGGTGCAATGTATACCAAAAAAGCCGAATGGTCGAATACACCGGCGCATGTGGTGCTCCAGGTAAGCAGTCCGGAATTACCGGCTAAGAAACTGATCCACTATTCGCTCACTACTCCCGGAATTCATACTGCCATTATTGGAATCGGACAAATAAGTGATGATCCGCAACAATGTCAGTTGACGCAGAATATGATAGATGCCCAGGTGATGCCAACAGATTTGAGCGCTTCTGATCGGAAAGCGATTGAGGATTTGGCTGCACAGTCAAAGGGTGGTAAAACGAACTACTTCCAGAACCCTTACCAGGAGCTGATGGCTCCAAGAGAAGCGAAAGTAACGGTTGAAAAGGGTGAAAAAGCCCTTGTTACATGGCATACAGCCTATGCCGGTGATGCGGCGATTGATCATTATGAGATCTGGCGCGATGGTGTTAAAGTGGAAAATATCGCTTTCACGCCTCAGACATCAAAAACGCCTCACACGTTTACAGATAAATTTGGCAAAACAACGCCGAAACAGTATGTTGTTAAGGTTGTTGACAAAATGGATCGGGTTGCCGAAACCATTCCGCTTTTAGCGTAGTATCAGATATTTCTACCCAGACTCCCCCTCGTTTGCAACGAGGGGGTGATGGTTTTGAGTTTGTAACTCCTTGTCTTGTTTCTGTTTTAATATTTAACATTCCTTAGGTTTCCGAATAGTCATTTGCAAAACAGATGACTTGGCCTATTTATCATTATAAACAATTGATAACTTACCGCACGTTACATATGAGGGGGATCGAAGGCAGTTTACGCATTTAACAGGTCCTGTTTACTCGTTAAGAGATCTTTAATAATCGCATTGATTGATCGTCCGGTCATTTGTGCTTTTAGTGCCAATTGACTGTGTAATTCTGATGGAATTCGGATATTCAGTGATCCGCTGTATGGTTTTTGAGGTTTTACACCTCGCTCCAGGCAACTTTCGAGGTATAAGTCAATTCCAGCCTCAAAATCAGCTTTCAACTCCTCAACTGTTTTACCTTCATAGGTAATAACATTTTTATTCATACCAATTACCTTACCGAACAGGCAGTTATCATTTTCGTTGTATTCTACTGTGCCTGAATAATCTTTATGTTTTAATGTTCCCATAATGTGTTCTATATAAATTTGTTCGATGTAAGAAATTCCAGGACTTGCTTCATTATATAGCTTTTTATTGTACTGTCGGGGTGGGGTTTATGAGCGCCGTATGAGAGTTCTTTTTCGTTGTTGACAAACTCAATACGTGAGCCGGATGTTTTTCCTCTTTGACTGACCTCAAAACCAAGAACCCCAAACAGACGCGTTAATTCATCAAAAGAAAAATCTTTGGGCTGTCTTTTAAACCTTTCTATCAGTTTTTCTTTTGTTCCCATCAGTTTGTATTTATAGTGCAAATGTAACTAATATTAGTTGCAAACAGTAGTTGATTGATAAAAATTTTGATTGAACTCAGGCTCCCCCTTGTTTACAATCCCAAAGCATAAGCGATTTTTTATATGCATTTAATTTTAGTAAAATAACAACATCAACACTTATATAACATATTGTGAGCGACAAAACTCAAATATATTATATTCAGAAAATCGCTCAAGCAGCAGGACCTTGATTTTTCAAAAATCTGTTTATTCTTTATCTGTGCCATAATTAGCGAATCCCTTTGTACTTTTGACAGCCGGAAATAAAATGCTTTCAGGCATGTAATAACAGACGATTTTAAAAGACATATTGGAAACCAAAACAGATATATGATCCATATTCTGAAGCAGTACGAACACCAGATAGAAGTGGTTGAAACAGAAAGAGAAAAACTTTCGAAGAAAGAGAAATATTTGCCTTTGATGCGATTCATCTTCTTTACATCGTCGTTGGTCCTGATTTATAATTACCTGATTTTCACAAATACAACCTTCATCTATCTCTCTGCCGCAGCTCTCCTTGCGTTTGTGCTTTTGACATTGCGCGATAACGTTTTGAAAGGCAAAATTGAGCGTTGCGATCGTTTGATACAGATTTGCCGGAATGAAATCAAATCGATGAACGGTGATTATTCCCCTTTTGAAACGGGTGATGAGTACATCGATCCCGATCACAGCTATTCCTACGATCTGGATATGTTCGGGAAGAATTCGTTATTCAATTGTATTAACAGGAGCGTCACCATCTTTGGAAAGAACAGGTTAGCCGATTATTTTAAAAATTCCTTCGATTTCAAAGATCATATTTCAATGCGGCAAAAATCGGTGGACGAATTAGCAGCGAGCATCGATTTTCGTCAGCAGTCGCAGCTCGTTTTCTTTGGACAAAAGAGTGTCGAAAAGGATCAGCAGGAGTTTAGGGAGTGGCTCGTAAGTGAAAACACACTGTTGCAGAACCGCTTTTTCAACATTGTCAGATTTACTATGCCGGTAATAACAATTGCGTCGATTATCCTATCGATCATGGGTTTGGCGGTTGTTCAGTTTCCGATCACGATGATAATCCTCCAATTGCTGATTGTTTCGATGTATGGCCGGAAAACGATGAGTGTACAAGCATTGCTTACCTCCAAAGTAGGTATCATTTCAAAATATGCCCAATTCCTGTTACTGCTCGAGAAGCACAAATTCAAAAGTCCCTTTTTAGTTGATTTGAAGAGCAGGCTTTCGCACGATGGAATTGAAACGCCGGGTACAATCATCAGGAAGCTTTCCAAATTGCTGAATTGGATGGATGCCAATCTGAATATCATTGCAGCAGTGGTTTTGAACGGATTGTTTCTTTTTAATCTCCACTTGTTGGCAGCCGCCGAAAAATGGAAGGCAAGATACGGTAACGATATTCCACGTTGGTTTGCAATTACAGGCGAATTCGACGCACTTTCGTCACTGGCCAATTTTGCCTGCAACAACCCTGAATATATTTATCCGGAAGAGGCAAAGGAAGACTATTTATTGGATGCTTCGGATCTTGGTCACCCGTTAATTCCAATATCTGAATGTGTTACAAATAGTATTACAATAACCGGGTGGAATCAGTTCTGCATCATCACAGGCGCCAATATGTCGGGGAAGAGTACTTTTCTGCGAACGGTAGGGACAAACTATATCCTCGCCATGATCGGCGCACCTGTTTTTGCATCAAAGTTTATCTTCTTTCCGATCAGGTTGCACAGCAGCATCCGGACCAGTGATTCACTGTCGCGGAAGGAGTCGTTCTTTTATGCCGAACTGAAACGGTTGAAGGGAATTATTTCGGAACTCGAAAGCGGGCAGCGCACCTTTATTCTGCTTGATGAAATTCTGAAGGGTACCAACTCGAAGGATAAGCAGGCCGGATCGATTGCATTGCTGGAGCAATTAATTAAATATGAATCAGTAGGATTGATCGCCACACACGATCTGATATTGGGTGATCTGATTAAGAGTTACCCGAAGAATATCAGTAATCTTTGTTTCGAGATTCAGATTGTTGATGATGAGATGAGCATCGATTACAAATTGCAGGATGGCGTTTGTCAAAACCTGAATGCCACCTTTCTGATGAAAAAAATGGGAATACTGATTGAAAAAGGTTAAAGTTAAAAGGATAAAGTAGTTGCTGAATTTTGTTCTTTACTATTTCCCTTAATCCTTTAGCCAATAACCTTTAACCTTTAACAATATTTTTATGGAACCGGTTTGGAAGGAAAGTTTTGAAATTAAATCGTTTGATGTTGATTTTCAGCAAAGTCTAAAACCATCCGTTCTAATGCAGTTTTTTCAGGAGGTGGCCGCCAGTCATGCCGATTCGCTGGGTGGCGGATATGATGCATTGATTCAGCGTGATTTATTCTGGGCATTGTCGAGGCTGAAAGTTGAAATCACACGGATGCCGCATTGGGGAGAGGCGATTTTGATCGAAACCTGGCCATGTGGGAACGAAGGACTCTTCTTCCGACGCGATTATATTGTCTTCGACAAGGATCAGCAGGTGATCATTCGCGGCGTTTCAGGCTGGTTATTGGTTGCAGTACAGTCCCTTCGTCCGCAGCGGCCATCGCAGCTTGGGATTGTTTTACCAGCTAATAAAGGGAAACAGTCGCTGGATCATTTTCCCGAAAGGATTACAACTCAAACAACAGCGATCGCGTTTCATAAAACAGTTGCCTACAATGAGATTGATCAGAATCTTCATGTTAACAATACCCGATACCTTGATTGGGCAACCGACTGTTTTCAACTGAAACATTACCAGGATTATAAGTTGGTAGATTTTACGCTCGAATTCCTTGCCGAAACACATTGGGGCGACGAAATCGAACTTCGGTTAGGTGATATGGAATTGAAATCCGATATTGAAGCATTTGAGCAATCTTCCGGAACCACACTATTTAAGGCGATTCTAAATTGGCAATCAGCTGATCTTTAGCTTTGATTATTACTAATTTTGGGAGATCATTCTGAAATAAATTCATCCTACCATGAAGTCATTCATTGCCTTGCTTCAAAATTACTGGAATCACCGGATCTCTAAGCCTGTCGTTGCCAGGATCATCTTTATTGGTCTGGGAATATCAACTACATTGTGGTTTTTGATCAGAGTAATACCAAAACCGCAAAGGGCAGCTTATCCTTGTATGCAGGCTTCGGCACCAATTATGTCCGGATTTGTGATCTATCTTCTTGCGTTGACAGGTTCGCTGGCTGCTTTCCGGAAAGCAAAATTGAATTTTGCGAAGGCCAGCTATTTTTATGCCGGTGTTTTTCTGCTTGTTGCGATTGGCGGTTCCATTGCTTTCTTTGTTCAGAACCCCGTTGAAGTATTTGCAGCCAATGCTCCTGAATGGATCATCAAGGCAAATGTTCCGATCGGTACAGCCCGCGGAATAAATGCGGGACGTGTGGTTTGGGTTCACGATCCGAAAGTGGCCAAATGGGATGGAACAACAGGTTTCTGGTGGGACGATGCTTATACTTCGCAGACTGAGACGGACAAGATGATGATGCAAACGTTAACATCGCTGACTGGTGAGGCGAATCTTACAAATGCATGGGACAAGCTTTTTGTCTCTTTTAACAAGGCAAAGAAATCAAAAAAAGGGGGCTACCGTGCGAATCAGAAAATAGCCATTAAAATAAACACAAACAATAACAGCGCACAGGCCAACTCAAACGAGATCAATGCTTCGCCGCAGGTTACGCTGGCAATGCTGCGAACACTGATGAACGACGCGCATATTCCTCAAAAAAACATTACCGTCTTCGATGCTAGCCGTTTTATTACCGATAACATCTACGATAAGTGCCACAAGGAATTTCCGGATGTTGTTTTTGTCGACAATGTTGGCGGAAATGGACGGGTAAAATCTACTTACGTTGGCAATGCGATCCCTTATTCAGCAGACAACGGGAAACTTGCCACTGGATTAGCTACCTGTGCTGTGGAGGCCGACTATCTTATAAATATTGCATTATTAAAGGGGCACGTCGGACAGGGAGTTACCCTTTGTGCCAAAAATTATTACGGTGTTACCAGTATCTACAACGATTGGCGGAAGAATGCCCATGATAATTTTAACCAGGACAGGCAGGGCAATGCGAAATATATGACATTTGTCGATTATATGGGTCACAAGGATTTAGGCGAGAAGACGATGCTGTTTCTGTTGGATGGCCTGTACGGTGCAAAACTGGTCAACGGCATTCCAACTCCCAAATGGCAGATGGCACCTTTCAACAATGAATGGCCCTGCAGTTTATTTGCATCGCAGGACGGCGTTGCGATTGATGCTGTCGGGCTCGACTTTCTGCGTTCCGAATGGCCCGATATGGTAGATATTGCATTCAGCGATCAGTACCTTATTGAAGCTGCACAGGCAAATAACCCGCCATCAAAGACGGTATACGATCCCGAAAAGGATGGTACACGTATCGCAAGTTTAGGTGTGATGGAACACTGGAACAATACAAAAGAAAAAAAGTACAGCAAAAACCTGGGTAAACAATTCGGGATTGAATTGATTCAGAAAACGATTGAATAGGATTAGGGTTTTGCAGTCAACAATCTGTAATTCCTGATATAATAGTTAAAATGGGCAAATGTTATCGTTTGCCCATTTTAATTTTAGCAAATTCCTATTTCCATTTTATTTCCATTTATTTCAATTTTATTTTCAGATTAGTATAATTGGAAATCAGATATATTATAAATATTCAAGAAAATAATGAATACAAAAGGTAGGGTAAAACTCCTGATGTGCGGTTTAGAAGTATATAACAATTAAAACTCATTAAAATGAAAAAATTATTATTTGGAATGTTGATTGCCGTTTCAGGCCTGGTGTTTTATGCCTGTAATAAAGAAAAAACTGGATTTATTGGTGCCGATTCCTTAAAATCAAATGCAAATGAACTTGTTGCATCCGAAAGCCAGGTAGACAATGTGGTAGAGACAGCGAGCTACGAATCGGATCTTTTCTCGTTGAGCAATAATTCATACAGTGTTGGTTTGAAAAGCGGTGAGATTGCCGGAGCAAATACCAGGTTCAATTTTGAGTTTTTTCCGAACTTTAAATTACGCTATTTGAGAGGAGTATGCCCCGATCTGACGATTACTACCACCAATGGTGGCTTCCCAAAAACCATGACGGTTGATTATGGTACCGGTCTCGAATTAACGAATGGTCATATTCTAAAGGGTAAGATCATCGTCGTTCTTTCAGCAGCGCCTTTTGTTTCAGGGAGTACACGAACGATTACTTTCGAAAGTTTTTGTGCCGATTCTGTATGCATTTCAGGGACAAGTGTTAGAATACGCACCAATGATACACAGCGTAAGTTTTCTGAAACCGGTAATCTGACGGTCACGTTGCCGAATGGCACAATAATTAACCGCGTTGAGGATCACCAAAGAATCTGGCTTGCAGGATCTGATACCGATTTTAATCCGGCTGACGATGTGATTGAAGTTTCAGGTAAAGTAGTTGTATCTGATTCAAAAGGTAATGAGTATTCAAAAATAATCACAACTCCTTTGGTAAAAACCGGTCAGTGCAAGTTTATTACAAAAGGTGTTATCGAATATAAAAACAGCGCCGGAAAATTTGCTACGATTGATTTTGGGAATGGCGATTGCGATAATAAGGCCACCCGCACAACGCAGAAAGGAACCTCCGAGATCACACTTGGACGATAGTAATTTCATTCAGTCAATAGTTGACCACCAACCCGGCTTCTGATTTCCGAAAAGTGGGATCAGAAGCCGGTATTGAAAATCAGAAACCATTGTGTAGTTTAGCACTACAATAAATCAATTGCAACCTTGACGCGGGAAGAATTTAAAAATACATTCGATACCCATTTTAATGGCGTTCGTAACTACATCTACTATCGGTCGGGCGATCAGGAAATGGCAACAGATGTGGCCCAGGAGACCTTTATGAAGTTGTGGGAGAAGCAGCCGGAATTGTTAAATGGCAGTATTAAAGCCTTTTTATTTAAAATCGCTGGCGATATTTTTATAAGTCAACTCCGCAAGCAAAACGTGGCAATGAAATACAAGGCAATTGCTGTTGACGAAGAAACAGGTGAAAGCCCTTTTGAATTGATGAAATACACTGAACTACTTCGAAATTACGAGAAAGCACTTGAAAAATTACCGGATAAACAGCGAACAGTCTTTCTCTTAAGTCGCATGGATGGTTTAAAGTATTTTGAAATTGCGGATAACCTGGGTGTTAGTGTAAAAGCAGTTGAGAAACGAATGAAAAATGCCCTTGAATATTTAAGAAAGGCAATCGGAAGATGAAAAACAGAAATTACAATATTGGTTTTGACGGGAAGGATGAGGATATCCGCTTTCCTGAAATCGATTTACAATATGCGGTTTCGAAGGATGAAGTTTGGGCCAACCTTTCGCGACAAATGGAAGAACCTCACAAGGAGGTGAGAAGAGTTGCGATGAATACATTTTACAGGATCGCCTTTGCCGCTTCCTTATTACTGCTGGTTGGTATCACTGGTTTTCTGAAACTTTATACGAAAACCGTTTACACTTCTACCGGGCAACATTTTACATTTTTCTTACCCGATAGTTCCGTGATTGAATTGAACGCTCAATCGAGTGTGAAATTTCATCCATACTGGTATAGTTTTGCGCGTACAATAACACTCGAAGGCGAAGCTTTTTTTAAGGTGATACATGGCAATCAATTCAAAGTAAAATCATTGAAGGGTGAGATTACTGTTTTAGGGACAAGTTTTAATATCTATTCCCGCGATAACGACTACCGTGTTACCTGTTACACAGGAAAAGTCAGGGTCGTATCTGCCGAAAAGAGCGAACGAGTTTTGCTGAATCCGAATGAACAGGCCTTTATCAATAAAGATGGCTTCTTGCGGTTTGTGCAGGAAGTAAATGTTCAGACAGTTAAATCATGGAGGGATCATATGTTTGTATTCACAGGTTCACCGATTGCTTCAGTTTTACAGGAAATTGAGCGCCAGTATAATATAAAAATTCATTTTAAAGCAGATTCAAATCTTACGTATACAGGAAACTTTTCAAAATCGTTATCGGAAAAAGAGGTACTCGATTTGGTTTGTACCTCGCTGGGACTTAAATTTGAAACCCGGTCAGGTACTGAATTTTTTATTGAATAATTACAAAAGGAGTGTGAAGCAACGTTTTATAATTCCTCTTTTTTTTCTGCTGATGACGGTTTCGTCCGCTTTTGCGCAACAAGTTGAAATTGATGCGCATAATATTCCTTTGAACAAAATTTTGATCGGATTACGCGACAAATACAAGCTTCAGTTTTCGTTTAACGATCAATTGCTCTCGCGATATAACCTTTCAATTAGCCGGAATTGTGCTTCACCCGAAGAGGCCATACAATCGCTGATCAAAGGTCTTCCCTTAATTTACCGGAAACAAGGCGATATTTTTCTGATTCTGCCAGCGGAAATACAGGTTGCTCCACATGATTTCCTGTTATTCGGTCAGATTGTTGAAGTGAGATCGAATGAACCGTTGCCGTTTTCAAATATATTGGTTGATAACCGGGTAGCGGTTTCTGATTTGAAAGGAAGCTTTTCGTACCAGCATACAGGCGACAGCCTTTTTCATATTAAGGTATCCCATTTGGGATATTACATCCTCGATACAGTATTGATAGCAGGAATCAATCACCGGTTAAATTTGAATCCTTCGGTGATCGGTCTTCGCGAAATCATTGTCAAGGGCAAATCGCCTGACCGATCTACCCAGATTGGGAACCGGGCCGGAGCAATGCAGATTAATCACCAGATAGCAAGGTATCTGCCTGGAAATGACGACAACTCGGTCTTCACATTGCTAAGACTCATGCCTGGGATTCTGGCATCAAGCGAACAGTCGAATGGTTTGATGATCTGGGGCTCCTACGAAGGACATAGCCAGATTCTGTTCGACGGTTTCACGATCTGGGGACTTAAAAGTTTCAATGACGATATTGATGCTGTAAATCCTTTGATTGCAAAAGAGATAGAAGTATTTAAAGGTGGCTTCGACGCAACGGTCGGTGATAGGGTAGGAGGTATTGTGCGCATTGCCGGAAAATCGGGAAGTATGACAAAACCTTCTTTTAGTTTGAATCTCAATAATGTAACGATGAACGGAATGATTGAACTCCCTTTGTGGAAAAATAGTTCCTTACTGATGTCTTTCCGTCAGACCTACTACAACTTATACAATGGTAAAGATATTATTCCGGCCAACAACAAAAATGTAACTGTACCGGTCAGTAATTCAACTCCAAACATCGACTATACTGTCTTTCCCGATTACAACTATCGCGATGCAAATGTGAAATTCACGAGCCGAAACGATAAAGGTGATCTTTTCTACCTGAGTTTACTGGGTGGCGAAGATCGTTTTAAATACACAATTAACCAGTTGGGAATCCTCCGTGACCTCTATAAAATAAACGCAGAGGACAATAATCAATATGGGGCATCCGCTTTTTATGGCAAAAGGTGGCAAAACGGAAATATCACGAATTTCACCACCTCTTGGTCGTCACTCGAAACAAATTTATCAGATATGCTGAAGGTTGTACGCCCAAATAACAGTGTTATTCTGAAACGCGACGATCAAACCTATAATCAGATTTCTGAGTTTACCGGACGTGCAGATAATTTTATCGCTTTGTCAAATTCTCATCTGCTTGAAACCGGAGCCGGATTCGCTGTGAACGATGTAGAATTACAAGCCGATTCTTCTGGCATCAACCAGACTAATCTTAAAACGCAGGTTCCGCGAATAAACGGGTATTTGCAGGATCATGTAACATTACCTGGTGCAATCGATTTTAAATTTGGGTTTCGCGCTGATTTCCCTGTCAACCTTCATAAGGTCTATATTCAGCCCCGGATCTCGGCAAGCATTAAGGCGACCGATTTTGTAAAGTTCAATGCAGCACTTGGTGTATACAATCAGTTTATTTCAAAAAGTTCAGTAGTTGACGAACAGGGCAATTACCGCTATATCTGGACAGCTTGCGATAATATAGATGTACCTGTGTTAAGGGCGGTTCATTTGGTAGTTGGCAGTTCCTACCATCAAAACGATTTTACTTTTAGCGTGGAGGCATACGTTAAGCGCACCGATGGACTGACCCGGTTTATAAAGAAGAATCAAATACTGAAGAACCTGATTTATAAAGGGGAGGGCAGGAGTGTAGGTGTTGATTTCTTTGTAAAAAAGGATTTCAGGGGACACTCTGCATGGATCTCCTATACACTTAGTAAGACTGAAGAGAAGTTCGACTATAGCGATGGAAGGTATCTGCTTTCGCGTCTGAACAGGTACCGTCCGGCACCACAGGATCAGCGGCACGAATTAAAAGCGGCTGCAATCTTTAATATCAGACCATTCAGCTTTTCAGCAAACTATGTCTTTGGTTCAGGTTTTCCTTTAAATAACGGAACCATTCTTAAACCAAACGTTATCGAACCCGACTATAACCGGCTCGATGTTGCTGTCAACTATCGGTTTAATATTGGAAAGGTAGCTGGCGAGACAGGTATATCAATATTAAACCTTTTCGATTCACAGAATATCAGGTATTCAAATTTAGAGAAGGTTCCTGTTGATCAGGCTACCTCGTTGAATATTTACGCCGAAGCCGTCCCTTTTTCCCCAAGGCTTTCGCTAAGACTGTTTTATTGATCGACCTGTGCCATCATGGCCACATAGTTTTTGCCATACTTCTTCGCGCATTTGGGACAAGTGGTGTACCACGTAAACATCTTTTTACCGGCGAGCCCTTTTGTTTTAAGCTGGTTCTTAAAGTCTTCACTCCATTTTCCGGTATCACTGAAAGGCCCCTCGTAAACCTTACAAAAATATTTGCCGGTTAAAGATGTGTTTTCTGCACCTGGTATCTCCTTATCAACAGCAAGATAGAGATCCATATTCCATTTGGAAGTGTGGTCCGAAAGGCATAACCAGTCCGGTACTTCCGCTCCGGCAGTCGTGACTGCTTTATTAAGCCGAACCATTGCTTTGCCAAAACTGACCGGCATGTAGAAAATTGTAAAGACGCTGTCCCTGATGAACTTCTTATCTTTCCATTCAAAGAACTGATCATCCCAGGGTTTTGGATCAAACTTCTGACAACAAATTTCGTCTGTTTCTGATTGCGATGTCATAATAACCTCCTTTCTTTAAAATTGATGGATAAAATTACCAAATCTCCGCGAAAATAGTTGAATGGTTTATCTGTAAATTTTTGAAAAGTATTTTATTGGTTTTATGATTTAAAGGAAGTTACCCAATGTTTCACAGTGTTCATGGAGAAGCAATGACAGGTGAGGGGGGTGACGAATCAATGAAACAGTCCGCTATAAGCCACCAGACCGGTGCAGTAGGCTGTCTGATCCGTGAAGTTGGTTGTCGGATCGGTGCAGTAGGCTGTCTGATTGGTGCAGTAGGTTGTCTGATTGGTGTAGTAGGTTGTCTGAACGGTGCAGTAGGTTGTCAGATCGGTGCAGTAGGTTGTCTGATCGGTGCAGTAGGTTGTCTGATCGGTGCAGTAGGTTGTCAGATCGGTGCAGTAGGTTGTCAGATCGGTGCAGTAGGTTATCTGAACGGTGCAGTAGGTTGTCAGATCGGTGAAGTTGCTTGTCTGATCGGTGAAGTTGGTTGTCGGACCGGTAAAGTTGGCTGTCTGATCCGTGAAGTTAGTTGTCGGTAAATTGAAGTACACAACCTTATAAGTGATTGGATTTATTTGTCGTGAAAAGTTACACAATGTTTCACAGAGTTCACGCAGTGTTACACAATGTTTTTCAGCAAACGATCTGACGCTATAAGTAAAACTAAACATTGAAAATCTGTACTTTACCCTGTGTAACCCTGTGCAATTTATTTTACATTTAGTTTTTTCTAAGTTTGTCTTTGAAAATCAGAGTTTCTTAAATCAACGCGTTCTTATTTAGATTTTCGTGATTTAAAATAAAAATATAAACCCACACAAAACGTTAAATAGCCTGAAAATTTGGTGATTACCGATCTTGGATTTGTGAATCCGCAGCGCTTGGGTTTTTATTCTATTTATCGCTAAAATTTTGCAACGAGAAAAAACTTCAATTGTTTTCAAAATAGCATTAATTATAGTTTTCAAAAAGCCATGTGTCCAAGATCTAAAAAAAAGCCGTTGATTGAAGAGTCAAGTTCTTCTATTTTGAAATTTTCATCTTCATAATATTCAATTGATTCGAATTCATACCAAGAATAATCATCTTTTAAGTATCGATGAAACTTAAACTTTTTGATACCAACCTGATCCGGATAAAAATATCTTTCAAAAATTAGTGTCTCCTTAAGTCCTTGCAGAATTCTATCAAGAGACATTCTAAATGGATTTGAAAATAATTTACTTCCAAACTTTTTATGATCCCCAGAGTTGTGGTGCAAATAGTTAAAACGAATTACTTCACTCATGTCTTTTTGAACCAAAGGAAGTGAGTTTTTAGATTCTTGTCAACGGACTATAAGTCACGTTTACGGAGCCAATTCTAATACTTGCTCCATAGATGAGTCAAATAGTTGGCTGATATTCAGTTAAATAAATGTCACAACATTTCATTCCTTCGAACCTCAATAGAAAGTTACTGATTGATTTCAATTCCTTCTTTGGAAGTTCAATTTTGTCAATCTCTTCGATTGATTCAAATTCGTACCATGAATAATCATCCAAAACCCGATGAAACTTAAATCTTTTAATTCCTACCTTTTCAGGATAAAAGTATTCATGGTCAATCAGATTTTGACGAAGCTTTTGTTCTATTTCTTTAATGGTAAGCTGATCAGGATTGGAGAATATCTTACTTCCGAACTTTTTGTAGTTTCCGGAATCACGATATAAGTAATTAAGGCGGATAAACTCATTCATGTCTTTTTAGCCAAAGAAAGTGAGTTTGAGAATTTTAGACAACGGACTATGAGTCACAATCTAATCTAAAATCTTAAATCCGATTTTTTGTAAATAGTCGAAAGTTGAATTATAAAATGCAGGATTTCTAGTAGGATCGTCGATATCACCAGATGGAATTACAATTACCATTCCTTGACGCGCTCTAGTCAATAAAACTCTATAGGCATTCTTTAGATAAAGCTTTCTTTCAGCCTTATGAATATGGTTCCATTTTGATCCACTAAAAGACCAATTTTCCCATCCATCTTTTGTATATCTAAAATCAGCATCCCAAGCTACACAAGCCCAATCCAGTTCTAATCCTTGAACATGAAATTCAGTTGCCACATCTTCTAAATAGAAAGAAGATCGCGTATCGGTTTTGTCATCTAAAAACCAATGTATTGGATCGATTGGTGATTTTACATCAATTGCATAAGGTTTTAATCGTTGAGCTTGAGAAGAAACAACAATTCCATATCGTTCTGTACCTCTTGCATTTGATTTTAACCACTGTTTGGCCTTTTTTAGATCACGCGTAATTACAATTGGATAATTTGTATTAATCTGTTCCAATGTTGTTTTTGCTTCAAAGAAGTTGAGATCAAGAATTTGCTTAATCAATAATGAAACATTCTCCGCTCGGAAAGAACGCATAGAGACAGCTAAATGTAGGCATTCAGAATATTCAACAAATCGGCGATTCTTTATCTTTTCAAGAATTTCTGATGCATTGTATTCGCTATCAGATAGCTTATTTGAAATGTAAATTCTCCATTCTGGAAATGAACGTTCAAGAGCTTCTATCCATTCACTAATCCCTGCTTCACCTGTGTTTATTTCTTGGCCACCTCCAACCAAACAAACTACAACTGCCCAATCAGGATGACGATCGAGACAAGAGATTAGGAATTCTGGTTCCGATTGATTGAAGTCTGGTTTCCCTTTTTTCTGCCGCATAAAGTTTGCAGTCTGTTCCAAAGTCCATGCTCTTTGCGCTTCATCGAATAAGGCGACATGTTCTCTAGGAGAGCTGGAATCCTCTAAATATTCGTCTCTGAAATGATGAACGATTTGTATAAAGGATTTCACTGATCTCCTTGCATCCTTCTTTGTTATTTTTTCTTGTTTCGCTTTTGCTCGGATTACTTTATCTCTGGCTAACGCTTCTTGTAGAATTGCAACCAGAGGCCCATTCCCAGAAAGGAATACACTATAAAGTTCGCTGTCTTTGTCAATATGACTTGTCGCAACATTAAGTCCAACAAGCGTTTTTCCTGCTCCGGGCACTCCAGTTACAAAGCAAATTGCCTTTTCAGATCTTTCTTTAGATAATCTGATGATTTCTGAAACTGCTTCAGATGTTTGACTCAGGTTAATAGCACTGGCATCGCTCCGTGAAATATCCGTTACGGAATGGTTATTATATAATGCCATTGCAGCTTCAATAATTGTAGGTGTTGGACAATATCGTCCCTTTTCCCACATTCTATAATCTATGGTTTCTCCTTCATTAAATAAATCTAAAACCGATTTTATAATCGAGCCAAGTGATGCTGCATTACTTCTTATTGGAATTAAAAGCTGATCGTTTTGTGGCGTAATAGAAACTACAGCATCTGAATTTTTTGCATTGGTTGCAATTAATATTGGAGCAATTAATTTGTTATGGCTGCTTTCGTGAAAATTTTTCAAATCTAAAGCATAATCCCAAACTTGATCAATTGCATAAGATTGATATTCTTTTTCTCCGACTTTAAATTCAAGAATAAAGATTACTGCTTTAATAAGAATCAGAACATCAATCCGCTGCCCCATGCGAGGAATAGAATATTCAAAATATATTGATCCTTCATGGTGCGGTAAAACTTCTTTTAAAATGCTGATCTCATTCATCCAAGCATCTCGCTGGGTTTGTTCCAGCGAAAATTGGTTTCTGATTGCTATTAAACCTATAATTTCTTCAGCGGAGGTATTTAGAAAGTTTGTAATAGAGTCATCGTAATATGCGCGATTCATTTGGATTTTATTATCGTTATTTAGATTAGTGCAATGTAGGACTTTTATTACACATATCTTAGCGATGAACAAACATTGAAAACCTTTAGTTAAACAAGCTTCCGGACCAGCATCTCAGGTTTTGTATTCTTCCCTTTGATCCGGCTCATATTAAAACTTCGGGTGGCTTTGTCGTGAACATCGGTCATCGACCAAAGGTAAATATTCTGCGCAAGGATTGTGCATTGCAAATAACAGAGTTCCGAACTTATAACTTTGAACGTTACAGTAAATGCAATGGATCGGCCTTCAATGAGCGGAGGTCAGTCAGGTAAGTCGGGCGGCAGACCCGCTGGTGAAATGTCGGGTGGCAGTCGCTCCGGAGGTGGAGGAATGGGTGGCGGCCGTTCCGGAGGTGGCCGTGGTGGTATGGGTGGCGCTCGCGGGGGAATGTCGCGTGATGGCGGCGGTTACAGTGGTAATAAACAGGGCGTCCAGGGTATTCTGTTTGAAAGAACTTCGTTCAGGCAGAAATTCACCCTTGCGAGGGAGTGATAGCGTCGGGATAATTTGAATATTTAATACGCAGCGG